>NZ_JBRKNW010000021.1:0-31861 GCF_053010325.1 Streptococcus sp. P25B114
GTTGGTTTTGTATGCACTTTTTACACTAAAATTTAGTCCAAAATAAAACAATTTCCTTATTTTGACTATTGAACTCAAAATATTTTTCGTCAAATACCTTGATAAGCTTGACAAACGGTAGAAAAAAGCCCTGAAAAGAACCTCCTTATATTGTTCATATAAGGAGGTTCTTTTCAACCCAATGCTTTTTTTTTATTTTTTATTTTTTACACTCCTCTGAAAACGATTTTATTACTTGTAAAGAAATGGTATAATAGAAGTTAAATAAAGAGAAAAGGTGCCTTATGACGACCATAGATATTAGCGAAGAAACATTAGCGAGAGAGTCCTCTGGTCTTCTTAGGACCCTCTTGAAAGATCGAACGACCAACAAGTCCATTGTTTGGGCTACACATTCCTATGAGTTGCTGGGAAAAGGGTTCGGTGCTTATGACCGAATCACTCCTACTAGAGTGACGGGTCCCTATGCCAACCTCATCCAGCCACGTTCAGAAAAGTCCAAGTACGAGCAAAAAGACCGCACCAAGGTCCGAGCAGAGGTGTTTACCCCAACTTGGTTGGTCAGACAGCAGATTGATGCCGTGGACCAAGACTTCCAAGATCTAGACCTAGAGGCCTACCTCAACCTCAAATGGTTGGAAATCACCTGCGGGGAAGCCCCTTACATGGTCTCCCGCTACGATACGGTGACTGGACAGGCCCTCGACCTTGAGGAGCGGGTCGGTTTTTTGGACCGCAAGCTCCACCGTCTATCTGAGGAAGTCCATGAGGAAGAAGTCTGGTTCCAAGGGGCGGTGACCGCCTACCAGAACGCCTACGGTTATGAGTATCAAGGAGACTCCCTACTCTTGGCGCGTGAAAACCTCCTAGCCAGCTTCATCGACTACTACCAAGCCAAGTTTGCCCAGGAACCCAGCCCCAGCCAGAAACAGACCATTGCCCAGATTATTTCCTACAATGTCCTGCAGATGGACGGCCTGACCTATACCAGCCCCTACTCCCAGCAAGCAAAGGAAGCTGTTCAACTCAGCCTTTTTGAGGAAATAGCAGAGCAGACCAGCCAGCCACAAAAGGCACAAATCAAAGATTGGAAAACAAATGAGTTGATAGATTTTAAGCGTCTATCACAAGGAGAAAGCCCTATGAAATTTGATGTTGTCATTGGAAACCCACCGTATCAGGAGGAAATTGAAGGAGCCAATACCCAAGCAAGACCGATTTATAATTTATTCATGGAAGAATCCTATAAAATTGGGGACAAGGCTGTTCTTATCACACCGGCACGTTTTTTAGCAAATACAGGAGCCACTCCAAAAAAATGGAATAAGAAAATGCTTGAAGATGAGCATTTAAAAATTTGCTACTATGAGTTAAAAAGTGGCAATGTATTTCCTGGAACCGATATTAAAGGTGGTGTTGTGATTACTTACCATGATAATGACAGCTTTTTTGAACCGATTGATACCTTTATTTCATCTCCGCTTTTGGATTTAGCCTATCGAATTGTGAAAAAATCTGGTTATTTGAATCAAACCTTGGATCAAATTATGTACGGTGCAGATAGTCATAAGCTAACAGATGTCATGTTCGAAGAGAATCCGGAGTTACTCTCAAGAACAGATGAATCACATAGAAAGGCAGTGTCTTCTACGATTTTTGATCGATATCCTGAGATATTTTTCGATGAAAAACCTGACACTAATGAAGAATATTGTCAAATATACGGTAGAATAAAAAACAATCGTACAGCAAAATATATAAAAAGTACTTACTTAAGGGAACATCCAAATCTAAGATGCTATAAAATACTTGTTCCGGAATCAAATGGTAGCGGAGCTTTAGGAGAAGTGTTAAGTACACCCCTAATCGGGGAACCCCTAATCGGGTATTCCCAAACGTTTGTATCTATTGGTCAGTTTCAAACCAAAGAAGAGGCTGAAGCATGTATGAAGTATATAAAAACAAGGTTTGCTAGGGGATTTTTGGGAATTAAAAAGATTACGCAACACAATCCTCCTTCAACTTGGCAGTATGTACCGCTGTTTGATTTTGCGTCAAGCTCAGTCATTGACTGGTCCCAGTCGGTGGCGGAGATTGACGCACAGCTATATGCCTTGTTTAACTTCCCTCAAGAGGTTATTGATTTCTTTGAAACCAACATCAGACCAATGGACTAAGTTTTTGAATGTTGAAATTTTCGAAGAGAAGTGAGTAAGATATATAAAAGAGAAGTAGGTAATCTATGTCCGTTTTGATTAAAACTTCAGAAGAGATTTCTCCAAAAATCTACGCCTATACCACACCCCATGTGACGACCAATGACGGCTGGATCAAGATTGGCTATACCGAGCGTCAGGTGGAGCAGAGGATTAAGGAGCAGACCCACACGGCGGGGATTGAGCCGTCTATTTTGTGGCAGCAGGAGGCTAGGTACATCGAAGAGCCTGACAAGGGCAAGCCCTTCAAAGACCATGACTTCCACCAGTTTTTAAACTTCCATGCCATCGAACGCCGTCCCAAGACCGAGTGGTTCTATTTCAATGGTCATCCTGAAAAGGCCAACCACCTCTTTGACCGATTTGTCCGTCATGATGTTTCAGGTTACCAGCCTGGGGAGCAGGTAGACTACCAGCTCAGACAGGAGCAGGAAGAAGCAGTCCAGCAAACCTTGACCTATATCCAGACCAATCAGGACGCGCGTAAGAAAGAGTTTCTCTGGAATGCCAAGCCACGCTTTGGCAAGACCCTGGCCACCTATGACTTGGTCAAACGACTCAACTGTGACCGAGTTTTGATTGTGACCAACCGTCCAGCCATCGCCAATTCTTGGTTTGATGATTTTCATCAGTTTATCGCTGGCACGACCTCCTATAAGTTTGTTTCGGAGTCGGATTCCCTCAAGGTCAGACCAGCCCTATCACGAGAAGACTTCCATAAACTCCTTTTTACCGAGGAAGACGCTAAGGAAATCGCCTTTTTAAGCCTTCAAGATCTGAAAGGGTCCAAATACTTCGGCGGCGCTTATGATAAATTGCAGTGGGTAGCCAAGACCCAGTGGGATCTCTTGGTCATTGATGAGGCCCATGAAGGAGTGGATACGGAAAAAACAGATGTTGCCTTTCACCAAATCCAGCGCAACTTTACCCTCCACTTGTCTGGAACTCCCTTTAAGGCTCTAGCCAAGGGCAAATTTTCGGAAAACCAGATATACAACTGGTCCTATGCGGATGAGCAGGCTGCCAAGCAAGATTGGCTCTCAAGCTCCGAGCAAGAAAATCCCTATGAAAACCTTCCCCAGCTCAACATGTTCACCTACCAGATGTCCAAGATGATCACGGACAGGGTTCGAGATGGTGCGGATTTTGGCAGTGAAACGGTTGATTTTGCCTTTGACTTGAATGAATTTTTTGCGACCAATGAATCAGGCAGCTTTATCCATGAGAGAGAAGTCAAAGAATGGCTGAACACCCTGACCACTAATGAAAAATACCCATTTTCAACTAGAGAGCTCCGTCGGGAAATCAAGCACAGCTTTTGGCTATTAGACCGAGTGGCCTCTGCCAAGGCCTTGAAAGACTTGTTGGAAGACCATCCAACCTTTGACCGGTATAAGATTGTGCTGGCTGCAGGTTCTGTCAGTCAGCGAGAAGCTGAGGATACAGAAGCCAATGGCAAGTCGCTCGATATGGTCAGGAAGGCCATTGCTGAGTATGACTATACCATCACCCTGTCTGTCGGTCAGTTGACGACTGGTGTGACCATTCCAGAGTGGACAGCAGTCTTGATGTTGAGCAATCTTCAATCTCCAGCCCTCTATATGCAGGCTGCCTTTCGTGCCCAAAACCCTTACAGTTGGGTGGAAGGAGACAAGGTTTACCGCAAAGAGCGGGCCTATGTCTTTGATTTTGCTCCTGAACGGACCCTGTCACTCTTTAGTGACTTTGCCAATAACCTCAGTCTAGCGACAGCGGGTGGTGCAGGAATCAGTCAAACTAGAGAAGAAAATATCCGCAACCTGCTCAACTTCTTCCCAGTTATCGCAGAAGATAGGGAAGGCAAGATGGTGGAAATTGACGCTCAGGCAGTCATGACCATTCCAAGCCAGATACGAGCAGCAGAAGTCATCAAGCGTGGCTTTATGTCCAACTTCCTATTTGACAATATCGCAGGCATTTTCCGTGCTAGTCAGCTAGTCTTGGACATCTTGGATGAACTCCCTGTTGAGCAACAAGGGAAAATCAGTCATGCACCTGATACACTTGAATTTCCAGATATTGAGGTGGATGAAGAAGGACAGGTTCAGGTGGCAGAAGACTTGGTCATCAACCGTCAAGAAGTCCTTTTTGGGACAAAAGTTTATGATCTGTTAGACACTGTGGAAGAGTTGGTTGACCAGGTAGAAACAGTTGACAAGGCTTTTGTAAAAACGGTTCAGAAAGAAATATCTTCTACCTTGGTAGCAGACCTAACTGCTGGCTATGACTTGACCAACCGGGAAAGTAAACAAATTGAGAAGCAGATTCATACGGAGATTGAAAGCCTCATCCAGCGTAGCGAAAAAGAATTTGATATTCAGCAGGCTCATCTCGAAAATGAATACCAAGAAGCCTTGAAGGAAACGGTGGATAGTCAGCAACAAGAGGAACTAGAGCAGGCCTATCAAGCCAAGAAGATAGAAGCGCACCAAGCCCATCAAGCAGAGTTACGGCAACGGCTGGCAGAAAAAGTGCAGGATTTGCCGCATGATCTGGTCAAACAACAGGAAGTCAAACAGCGAGAACGCACCAAGGCTCAGGCTGAGGACGAGATTCGCGGTCACTTACGTGGCTTTGCACGCACCATTCCAAGCTTCATCATGGCTTATGGAGATGAACATCTAACCCTAGCAAACTTCGATAGCTACGTACCAGATGAAGTCTTCATCGAGGTAACGGGCATCAACCTCAACCAATTCCGTTATTTGCGTGATGGTGGACCTGAATTTGCCGGCCATCTCTTTGACCAGCCGACCTTTGATCAGGCCATCCAAGAATTTTTACGGAAAAAAGCAGAGTTGGCAAACTATTTTGAAGATAGGACAGAAGACATCTTTGACTATATTCCACCTCAAAAGACCAACCAAATCTTCACACCGAAGAAGGTGGTTCAGAAAATGGTGGATGAGTTGGAAAAGGAAAATCCTGGTATCTTCGACGACCCATCCAAAAACTTTATTGACCTCTATATGAAATCAGGGCTATATATCACAGAGTTGGTCAAACGCCTCTATAATAGCCAAGGCTTACAAGCAGCCTTTCCAGAAGGGCATGAGCGGCTCAAGCATATCTTGGAAGAGCAAGTTTACGGCTTTGCGCCAACGGCTATTATCCATAAGATCGCTTTGGAGTTCATCTTTGGCACCTTACCTGACACCATTAGCCGGAAAAACTTCTTACAAGTAGATACTGTTCCTTATGCCAAGGAAGGCATGATGCAGGAGTTGATTGATAAATCTTTTGGATAAATTGAAGGAAAACTTGTCATTTTTGGCAAGTTTTTTCAGATAAGGTGCTATACTAAAACTAGGAATGGAGGGTGGATATGTTATGGCAAATTATGTTTATCAACAGGTCATTTGTTCCAAAGATTTTTTTGAAACCTACTTTTTAGATTACTACCCGATAGACGAAAAAAGGATTGATCCACCGTATATTAGTTTTAATAAACTTGTCTGTGTGAAAAATATTGGTGAATATAGGGAACAATTCGGTGAATACATCTATTATGGTTATGGCTTCACTCATAAGATACGGTCAGATGGCTTGATGGTCCTAAAGTTTGCGACAAAACGTGATGTTCCTATCGCTGCGATTAGAGCCGCTATTCAACTGGACCATAGCTTGGAGTGGTATGCGGTTGAAGAAAATTGTATCTATGTTTCTCGTTTTTATTGGAATCATGGTGTCCAAGAAGAGATTTATTTACTAGATGATGATGATGACTTTGGAAGATGGGTAGAGGCTAGATATGAGTTTGAAGAAGCACTGGCCGACTCAGATCATATTGTCTGGTATTATTTATTGGAGAATAAGAATAACTGGCTCGACAGGGCTACCTTGCTTGACCTACCGAGATATTATGAGGAGTGATTTGTGAGAGGAGAATATCATGTGGACAAAGAGAATAGGGTACATTACCGAACCTGGGAAATTGGTTGATTATTTCTTATCTGTTGGACAGTTTCATGATTATTTGATTGGTTCTTTTTCCTATGATAGTCAGTCAGCTAGTCTACGTTTAACCATTGAGGAGGATTGTTTAGCAGAAAGTCCTTCTAATGCGCCAGCCTTGGTTTGGGATTTGGAATGCCAGGGAGTGACAGATTTTAGAATGCAAGACATGGAGGGGCTTTCGAGGTGGTGGATTTATGAAGTTTTATATGATGGCACTACTTGTCAATTTCAGCTTGTAAATGGCTATTTTTCCTTCTCGGCAGAAAGTTTTAAGTTGGGAATTCCCCATAAACCGACTACAGTAGGGCATCCAGCCATTACTCGTTTGCAGTATGATTATTTCTTGCAAGAATTTGAGGCGGGGATGAATGTTGATGAGACTGCTTTTCGTTTTGAGACAGATAATCAGGATACTCTTCGATATATTGGATATTCAGGAAATGAAGCTCCCTACTGGGCAGGTTTGTCAGATCTACCAGATGGAGGTAGATTTAATACAGCTCAGGAGCTCTTTGAGGCAAAAATCTATGATGGTCAATCTCTCAAGGAGAGATGGAGTGAGGTCAAGATTTATAGTATTCTTTCTTTGCCTTTGGATGACTGGTTGAGTTGTGTACCGCATTCTGTTGAAACGCATGTGTATGAACCGGAGGATGACTATGGTCTCTATATCAATGGTGTTGAATTAGATGGTTTTATCGATGAGGATGGGAAGCCTTGTCCATCTTGTGGTATAGCCCCATGTTATTTAGATGATTATGACGAACATTTTTGTCCTTATTGCAATAGCTGGATGACGGAGGACTGGTGGGATAGAGATGAGGTACACTACTTTGAAAAACGACCTCTTGAGCCGGCTCTCTTATGGAAACCGAATAAAATGCTACGATTTTGCCAGGTACAATTTTCAGTTGACGGCAAACCCTATACCTACTATTGTCCTGACCAAACGATAGAAAGGGGAGACTGGGTGGAAGTTTTAGTTGGCAAGCAAGCTATAAAAAAAGCTGTTCCAGTAGTGGCTATCATTACCGCGCCAGCAGACCGTCCTCCCTATCCTCTCAACAAGATAAAAACTGTGCTTGGTAAGTCAAGAGAGTGGTCGGAAATAATTGCCGAAAAACTGGAGAATTTACTAACTCACGGCTATATCTGTGATCTATCGGAAGAAAAAATCCCAGCCGATTCATCGGTAGCTTACGACCTCTTGAAAACTCCGATCGGCAATTTCTGGTTGGAATTTAATGGTCAGCCCATAAAAATGTCCATTATAGCTCGGTATCCAAATCTTGAGGATACGTACTTTGTGGAAGGAAGTTATCATCTGAAACCTTTTGCGCCGGATTTTGTTGATTTTAAGAGTTTATCGATTTGTACAGATATTGACTTTAGAACTGGCAGATTGATTGACAACTTAGGCGGTGAACATCAATACGGGAACAATTGGCAAGTTGGGGATTACGATATTGGAGTTGTCGCGCACCCATACTCATACGATGAAGCTGAAGTAGATGAAAACATGTTAGGAATTCCCTATTTTCGTGAATGGATAGAAGACTATCAGCATCTAACTTGCTTTTCGGTTGCTTGGAAATACTATGCTTCCGATGAGGATTTATCCATCTGGTTCAATGTCTAACTGAATGAAGCACCTTCTGTATGAGCTAGGCTAGGTTGTAAATCTCTATTCATTTCAATAATAAAAGTATTTTTCCATATCAATAAAGAAACCGCCAACTATATGGCGGTTTGAAGCTATTTAAAATACAAGAGTCTCAACCCGTTCAAAATCACCAAAATCGTTGATCCTTCGTGGCCCACCACACCGAGTGGCAGGTTGATAGACTGGAAGAGGTTGGAGATGATAAGAAGGGCAATGACAGATAGAGCAAAGATGATGTTCTGCTTGATGATGCCCCGCATTTTCTTAGAGAGACGAATAGAGTAAGGAATTCTCGTCAGGTCTTCCATGAGTACGATGTCAGCTGACTCCATAGCGATGTCCGTTCCGCTTCCCATAGCATAGCTGACATTGGCTTGAGCCAGGGCGGGAGCGTCGTTGATGCCGTCTCCGACCATGCCGACAGACGCAAACTCGGTTTGTAATTCTTGGATAACAGCAGCCTTATCCGTCGGCAGACAGTTGGCAATCACACGGTCAATACCGACCTGACTCGCCACGTAACGAGCCGTCTTTTCTTGGTCGCCCGTCAAGAGAATTGGTGTCACGCCCATCTCTTTCAATTGGGCAATCAGCTGCTTGCTCTCAGGTTTCAAACTATCTTCCACCATGAAGATCGCCGCCAGCACATCATTTTGACTGATATAGACCAGGGTTTTCCCAGTGCTTTCCGCCTCATCGATCTGTGCAACTAAGTCCGCAGACAGGGGACTGACCAAGCTATCTACCACAAAGCCCGCCTTACCGATTTTCCAGCTGTCGCCCTCATAACCTGCCACCAAGCCTTTTCCGGTCACGTCTTCTAGGCTTTGGAGGGCAATAGCAGAGCTGTCAGCCGTATAGGTCATGAGAGCCTGAGCGATCGGGTGACTAGATTGTTTTTCAACTGCCTGAACAACCTGTTTGATAAGCTCCACATCGCCAAGATAGGTTGCCCCTACAACCTCAGGTTTACCAATGGTTAGGGTACCCGTCTTGTCAAAGACGATTGCTTCTAGATTGGCGATATTATCCGCAATGTCACCGCCCTTGATAATCATGCCCTTGCGTGCCGCACGGCTGATGGCAGAAAGTGTCGCCGGTGAAGAAGAAGCTACAAGTGCACAAGGAGAAGCAATGGTCAAGAGAATCATGCCACGGTAGAAGGCAGTTAACCAGTCCCAGCCCAGAGCAAAATGAGCAAAGAGGATAAAGAGTGGTACCACCACCAAAACAACCTTGACATAGGTATCTTCCATATTTTCAATGAAAGTCGCTGTTTTTGATTTGGATTCTTGGGCGTTTTCAACCATTTGGACGATTTTATCGAAGAGGGCATCTCCTTTCTCAGCCGTAACTTGAACGGTCACAGTTGGACCTTGGTTAATGGTTCCGCCGATAACAGCAGCGCCAGCCATTTTCTCCGCAGGGAGCGGCTCGCCTGTAATCATGGATTCGTCAAAGATGGATTGGGGACTGATGAGGGTAGCATCCAGTGGAACCGTGTCGCCCTTGCGAACTTGCAAGAGGTCACCGACGCGGATGTCGGTAGTGTCCAAAACGGTGATGTCACCATTTTCCTCGATTTTTCGGGCAGTTGGAGGGGTCATGTTCATCAGAGCAGCGATAGCGTTTTTACTTTTCTCCATGGCTAATTCTTCCAGAGTAGAAGAGAGGGAGAAGATGAAGATGAGCAGGGCTCCTTCCATCCAGTAGCCAATCAGACCAGAGCCGATAGCCGCCAAAATCATGAGAAGATCAACAGACAGGTGCTTGTCCACAAATAATTCCGTCAGTCCTTCCTTAGCAGACTGGTAGCCACCGATAACAAAGGCTAGGAGAAAGAAAATGGGAGCAAAGCCTAGTTCTGAATGGAGCAAGAGAATACCTACTAAGATGAAGAAGAGACAGAGGCTGGTAGTTATGATGTGAAGATGGTGTTTTAGATTGCTTACAAGAGTCATAGTTTTATCCTTATTTATAATCATTATCGTTTTGATAAGTTAATTATAACAGTTCTAAATAGAATGTCAATAGTTTTTTAGAATAATTATAAATAAGATTGTTCAGACAATTCAAAGAAAAAAGAAAAAACAGCCAGTGGCTGCTTTCTAGCTATTGAGTTGACAGTCGGGGCAGATACCATAAATAGATAAGACTTCCTTGGTAATCTTGTAACCTGTTTGTTCGTGGGCTTCGCGTTTGAGGCTAGGAATTTCTACGTCCATGAAATCGGTAATCTTCCCGCATTTTTCGCAGATGACATTGAGATGTTCATGGCCCATGAAATCATAATAGGTTGTTGTGTCATTGGTCCGCTTGAGTTCAGTGACAAATCCTTCTTCCAAGAGAACTTTGAGGTTGTTATAGACAGTTGCCAAACTCATGTTTGGGTAGTTGGGCAGGAGGTCCTTGTAAATCATTTCAGCGCTTGGGTGATCGTCGCTTTCGATCATATAGGAAACAACAGCCTTACGGGTTTCTGTAATGCGAACACCTTTTTCCTTTAAGTGTTGAATAACATGCTCAAAGGCAGTTTGGTTTTCTGCATTCAGGTGAGAATGTAGCTCCATTCCGGCCTCCTTTTCTTTTTATAATAATTCTAAATATTTCCTTCATTATATTCTTTTTTTGGAAAGCTGTCAATGACTGAAGTTGTCACTTCAATCTGTGCTAGGACAGTTGTTGTTTTATAGCCTTGTTTTTCTAAGTTTGCTTGTGCTACAATCAGAACATGACACGATTTAAGGCAATTATTTCCTACGACGGACATGACTTTTCTGGTTTTCAACGCCAGCCCCATGCCCGTACAGTTCAGGAAGAAATCGAAAAAACATTAGTAAGACTAAACAGTGGTCAGCCGGTGACAGTGCATGGTGCAGGTCGGACAGACGCAGGAGTGCACGCTTATGGTCAGGTGATTCACTTTGACTTGGCTGGCAGTCGAGATGCTGAGAAGCTCCGCTTTGCCCTGGATACTCAAACCCCTGAGGATATTGATGTGGTCAGTGTGGAGCAGGTAGCGGATGATTTTCATTGCCGCTATGCCAAGCATAGTAAGACCTATGAATTCCTGGTGGACATTGGCCGGCCAAAGAATCCTATGATGCGCCACTATGCGACCTTTTATCCCTATGATTTGGACTTGAGCTTGATTGAAGAAGCCATCCAAGACTTGGTTGGGACCCATGACTTCACAGGCTTTACAGCTTCGGGGACCTCGGTCGAGGATAAGGTACGGACCATCACAGCGGCGACAATGGAGTACGACCAGCGGCGGCAGTTTTTGATTTTTACCTTTTCGGGCAATGGTTTTTTATACAAGCAGGTGCGGAATATGGTTGGGACCTTGCTGAAAATTGGCAACGGTCGCATGCCTGTTGGGCAGATCAAGCGGATTTTGGCAGAAAAGGATCGTGGCTTGGCAGGTCCAACTGCGGCAGGCAACGGCCTCTATCTAAAGGAGATTATCTATGAAGACTAGGTATATTTTGGCTCTTTCGGGCAATGATATTTTCAGCGGTGGCGGTCTCCATGCAGACTTGACCACCTACACTGTCCATGGCCTGCATGGTTTTGTGGCGGTGACCTGCTTGACAGCTATGACGGAAAAAGGTTTTGAGGTTATTCCGACAGATGCAGCGGTGTTTGCCCAGCAGTTGGCTAGTTTGAAGGATGTGCCCTATTCGGCTATTAAGATTGGATTGCTTCCGACGGTGGAAATAGCAGAGCAGGCTTTGGAGTTCATCAAGGCTCGTCAAGATATTCCTGTGGTCTTGGATCCAGTCTTGGTCTGCAAGGAAACACACGATACAGAGGTCAGTCAGCTTCGCGATGAACTCTTGAAGTTCCTTCCCTATGTCAGCATCATCACACCAAATCTGGCAGAAGCTCAGCTATTGCTCCAAAAAGACATCCAAACGGAGGAAGAGATGGAGCAGGCGGCGGTGGCGCTTTATGACTTGGGTGCCAAGTCGGTGGTCATCAAGGGGGGCAATCGCTTGGGAGGTTCACAGGCTGTTGATGTTTACTATGACGGGAAGGAAGTGGTGGTGCTCAAGTCTCCCCTACTTTCAGAAAACAATGTAGGGGCAGGCTGTACCTTTGCGTCCAGCATTGCCAGTCAGCTCTTGCTAGGTCAGAACTCTTTGGAGGCAGTCAAATTATCCAAGGACTTTGTCCATGCAGCCATCTTAAAATCAGATCAATATGGGGTGATTCAGTATGAGAAATAAAAAGACGCAAGAACTGGTATTGCTGGCTATTTTAACTGCCTTGAGTTTGGTATTAGCCTTTGTTCATGTGCCAACTGCAACTGGTTTTGTGACACTTTTGGATGTTGGGGTGTATTTTACAGCCTTTTACTTGGGTAAGAAAGAAGGAGCCATTGTTGGCGGACTGTCAGGGCTTCTGATTGATTTTTTGTTGGGCTATCCCCAGTGGGCTTTCTTTAGCTTGCTTTTCCACGGTACTCAGGGTTATTTTGCAGGATGGAAAGGTAAAAGTCGTTATCTTGGGCTTGCTCTAGCGAGTATTAGCATGGTTGGAGGTTATTATCTAGCTTCTCGACTTTATTTTAATGACCTGAAAGCCATTGAAAGTGTTCTAAGCAATACCTTGCAAAACACAGTTGGTCTGGTAGTTGGTTACATCTTGGCTCAGGCAATAGAAAGAATTGGTGCAGTAAATCATGTCATTAAAGGAAATTAAGGAAGAGACCAAGCAAGTTGTCGAAGAAATTTTAGAACTCAGCAATCTTCAAAAGGGTCAGATTTTTGTCCTAGGTTTGTCTTCTAGTGAGGTCATTGGTGGGCATATTGGCAAAAATTCCAGTCTGGAAGTTGGCGAAGCCGTTGTCGAAACCATTCTAGATATTTTGACACCAAAGGGCATTTACCTAGCTGTCCAAGGCTGTGAGCACCTCAATCGTGCCTTGGTAGTGGAGCGGGAATTGGCTATCCAGAAAGATTTGGAAATGGTCAATGTCCTCCCCACCCTTCATGCAGGAGGGTCTGGACAGTTGGCAGCCTTCAAGTATATGAAGGATCCAGTCGAAGTGGAATTTATCACCGCTCAGGCGGGTGTGGACATCGGTGATACGGCGATTGGGATGCACATCAAGCACGTCCAAGTGCCAATTAGACCGAGCTTGCGTGAGATCGGCCAGGCCCATGTTACAGCTCTTGCCAGCCGTCCTAAACTGATCGGCGGTGCCCGTGCAGCTTATCTGGAAGATCAAATACGGAAAAATTAATCACAGCCAGAAGGTTGTGATTTTTTTGAATACAAAATCCTTGCCAAGTAGATTTCTTTTTGCTAAACTTGTTCTTGTGGTTGATACAAGTTCAAAGGGAGGATTTCCATGGATACCAAATTTTCAGTAGCTTTGCATATCTTGACCATGATTAGCGAGAGTAGTGATGTCATGACGTCGCAGGCCTTGGCAACCAGTGTCGGTACCAATGCCAGTTATATCCGCAAGGTCATCGCTCTCTTGAAGAATGCAGGCATCATACAGTCCCATCAGGGCAAGGCTGGCTATGAGTTGAGCAAGGATCCGTCGGACATCAGCCTCCTGGACATCTACTATGCCACCCAGGAAGTCACGCATATCCAGCTCTTTCAGCAGCACCAACACGCCAATCAATCCTGCCCAGTTGGTCGGCACATTGCAGGGGCTGTCCAGCCAATCTTTGCGACCATTGAGCAGGATTTGCAGGATAGATTATCCCAAGAAAGCTTGGCCCAGGTCATTGCTAACTTGTATCAAGAGGCAAAAAAATCCAACTGACTTTTACAAGTCAGTTTCTATTTCGCACAACTTGGACTTGTATCAGATACAAGTCATTTAAAAAAGGAGTAAACCATGAAAGCAGCACAACATACATCTTATAACAAAAACAATATCGTACTTAACCTAACAGACATTGCTAAGCCAAACATCAAACCAGACCAGGTCCTTATCAAAGTGACCGCAGCAGGTGTCAATCCTTTGGACAACATGATTTCTCGTGGAGATGTCAAGATGATTGTCCCTTACAAATTGCCACAAACAGCGGGCAATGAGGTCGTTGGCTTGGTGGAAGAAGTCGGCTCAAGCGTGACCAATTTTGCAGTTGGTGACCGTGTCTTTGGTCGTCTTCCTCTCGACAATATCGGTGCCTTTGCCGAGTATGTAGCGGTGGAGGCTGCTGCACTTGCTAAAGTTCCTGCCTATCTGACGGATGTGGAAGCGGCTGCCGTTCCCCTGACTGCCCTGACCATTATGCAGGCATTGGACCTCATGGGTGCAGAGGCTGGCAAGACCATTTTCATCTCAGGTGGTACAGGCGGTGTCGGTGGTATGGCCATTCCCATTGCCAAAGCCAAGGGTTTGACGGTCATTACCAACGGTGATGGGGCAAATGCAGAGCGGGTATTGGCGTTGGGTGCCGACCAGTTTATCGACTACAAGACAGAAGATTACACTAAAACCCTCTCCCAAATCGACTATGTACTGGACACACTTGGCGGTGCAGAAACCGAAAAACAAATGTCGATTATGAAAAAAGGCGGTCAGTTGGTTTCCCTCCGTGCTATGCCAAATGGCGAATTTGCCAAACGCATGAACCTACCAAAATGGAAACAATTCCTCTTTGGTTTGGTTGGTCGCAAATTTGACAAGATGGCGGAAAGCTACGGTGTGCACTACCATTTCATCTTCGTAGAAAGCAATGGTCAACAGTTGCAAGAGGTAGCAGACATTTTCAGCAAGTTAGAAATCAAACCGTCTATCGATACCGTTTATCCATTTGAAGAAGTCAACGCAGCCTTGGACAAGGTCGCAAACGGTCGCTCACGTGGAAAAACTGTCCTCAGTTTTAAATAGTAGGAGTACTTATGTCTTATATCACAACTAAAAATCAATACATAACTGTCGCTGGCAATCAGATTGCCTACCGTGAACTAGGTAAAGGCAAGTCTAAACTGCCCTTGGTCATGTTAGTCCATTTGGCCGCAACCTTGGATAACTGGGATCCAAAATTGCTGGATTTACTGGCTGAAAAAGAGCACATCATCGTCCTTGATTTGCCTGGCGTCGGAGCCAGTCAAGGCAAGGTAGCTCCTACGATTCCAGGAATGGCAGAGCAGGCTCATGCTATTATCAAGAACTTGGGGCATACGAAAATTAACCTGCTCGGTCTTTCTATGGGTGGTTTTATTGCCCAAGAAATCGTCCGTCTTGATAGTCAAATGGTTAACCGCTTGATTCTAGCAGGAACAGGACCTCGTGGCGGTGTTGAAGTCGATAAGGTGACAGGAAAAACTTTTCGCTATATGCTGAAGGCTGGTATGGAGCGCGTGGATCCAAAACGCTACATTTTCTACAACCACGATGAAGCAGGCCGACTGGAAGCTGAAAAAGTTTTGGGTCGTATGGGAGAAAGAAAAGCCGAGTATGCAGACAAGGACATGAATGTCCCAGGATTTTTAACACAGCTGAAGGCAATCAAACGCTGGGGTAGAGATCCTCAAGACGATATGACCTTTATCACGCAACCAACGCTGATCGTCAACGGTGACAAGGATATGCAAGTTCCGACTGAGAACTCTTATATCATGCATGAGAAAATCAAAAACAGTCAACTCATCATCTATCCCAATGCAGGTCACGGGTCTATCTTCCAAAATGCAGATGACTTTTCAACAGCCTTGATAGACTTTTTGGAGGAATAGTCCCTATTACTCTTGCATATACAAGGCCTGCAAAGTCCCCAAAATCACCTTAGCCTGCTCTTGAAAGAGTTGATTGAGTTACTTGTCTTCCTTATCTTTTGTCTGTATAATAATCTAAAACGAAAGGAAATCAAATGAACACAAAAGATTTTTACTGGGTGCGAGAGCCAGAAAACTACCAGATTTCGGATAAGGAAATCAGAATCACAACCCAAGCTCACACGGACTTGTGGCAGAAGACCTATTACCATTTTGTCAATGACAATGCTCCCCTGCTCTTGATGGATACGGAGGAAGAGTATTTTTCCTTCACTGTTAAGACAGATTTTTCCAATAGTCATACCCGCTTTGACCAGTGTGGTGTCGTGGTCTATCAGGATTCGGAAAACTGGATTAAGGGCTCGATTGAGTATGAAAATGAAGACTTTCAGCACTTGGGCAGTGTCGTGACCAATCACGGTTTTTCAGACTGGGCAACTCAGGAGATACCCGCTTCTGTTAAGTCTATCTATTACCGTTTGAGCCGACGGAGTAGTGATTTCTGCATTGAAAACTCTAAAGATGGTGTCCATTTTGAGCAGATGCGGATTTGCCACTTACATGAAGGCGGTGGAAAAATCCATTTTGGAATCTATGCCTGCTCGCCAGAAGATTCTTCTTTTGAAGCGGTCTTTTCCGAAATGAGCTTGACAGACTGCATGTGGCAGGCCCATGACGGACAACAACCAGATTAGAAGATTAGCTTCCAGCTCTGCCATTTCCCCAAAGTCCGTCATAAAATCGTTGAAATCCTTGTCAATTGTGTTATAATGAAGAGTATGCAATAAAATTTTAAGGAGAATGACAGAATGTCTGTATCATTTGAAGCAAAAGAAACAAACCGCGGCGTTTTGACTTTCACAATTGGTCAAGATGCAATCAAACCAGAATTGGATCGCGTTTTCAACAAAGTTAAGAAAGATATCAATCTTCCAGGTTTCCGTAAAGGTCACTTGCCACGTGCCGTTTTCAACCAAAAATTTGGTGAAGAAGCACTTTACCAAGATGTCGTAAATGCATTGTTACCAGCAGCTTATGAAGCAGCTGTTGCAGAAGCTGGTCTTGAAGTCGTTGCACAACCAAAAATCGACGTTGTATCTATGGAAAAAGGTCAAGACTGGACAATCACTGCGGAAGTTGTGACAAAACCTGAAGTAAAATTGGGTGACTACAAAAACTTGGCAGTTTCAGTAGAAGCTACTAAAGAGGTAACAGATGAAGAAGTTGATGCAAAAATCGAGCGTGAGCGCAACAACTTGGCTGAATTAGTTATCAAAGAAGGTCCAGCGGCTGAAGGCGACACAGTTGTTATCGACTTCGTTGGTTCAATCGACGGTGTTGAATTTGACGGCGGTAAAGGTGAGAACTTCTCACTTGGACTTGGTTCAGGTCAATTCATCCCAGGTTTTGAAGCACAATTGGTAGGCCACTCAGCTGGTGAAGAAGTAAACGTTGAAGTGACTTTCCCAGAAGATTATCAAGCAGCTGACCTTGCTGGCAAACCAGCCCTCTTCGTAACAAAAATCCACGAAGTAAAAGCAAAAGAAGTTCCAGCTTTGGATGACGAATTGGCAAAAGACATCGACGAAGAAGTGGAAACACTTGATGAGTTGAAAGCTAAATACCGCAAAGAATTGGAATCTGCTAAAGAAATCGCTTATGACGATGCGGTAGAAGCAGCTGCGATTGAATTGGCAGTAGCAAACGCTGAAATCGTTGAATTGCCAGAAGAAATGATTCACGAAGAAGTTCACCGTGCAATCAATGAATTCTTGGGTGGTATGCAACAACAAGGTATCTCACCAGATATGTACTTCCAAATCACTGGTACAACTCGTGATGACCTTCATAAACAATACGAAGCGGATGCTGAAAAACGTACTAAGACAAACTTGGTTGTTGAAGCAGTAGCGAAAGCAGAAGGATTCGAAGCAACTGACGCTGAAATCGAGAAAGAAATCGAAGACTTGGCAGCAACTTACAAGATGGAAGTAGCACAAGTTCGTAGCTTGCTTTCACCAGAAATGCTCAAACATGACATCGCTGTGAAGAAGGCTGTAGAAGTGATCACAAGCACAGCAACTGTAAAATAGGATTGATAGGAACTAAGGTTGGGCAATTTCCCAGCCTTTTTTCAATGCTAAGGATTTTTGGAAGAGTTGCACAAAAACGTTTTGCTATTTTTGTATACCTTGACCTAGTTTTTACAAGCGCTTTCATTTACAATATAACTATCAAAGAAAGAGAGGATTGAACATGGTTCAATTAAATTTAAAAAACATTTACAAAAAATACCCAAACAGTGAGCACTACTCTGTTGAAGACTTCAACTTGGACATCAAGGACAAGGAATTTATCGTATTCGTAGGTCCTTCAGGATGTGGTAAATCAACAACTCTTCGTATGATTGCTGGTTTGGAAGACATCACAGAAGGGGAAGCATACATCGACGGCGTTCTCATGAATGATGTGGCTCCAAAAGACCGCGATATTGCCATGGTATTCCAGAACTATGCCCTCTACCCACACATGACTGTATTTGACAACATGGCCTTTGGTTTGAAATTGCGTAAGTACAGCAAGGACGAAATCAAAAAGCGTGTAGAAGAAGCAGCACAAATCCTTGGTTTGACAGAATTCTTGGAACGCAAACCAGCTGACCTTTCAGGTGGACAACGCCAGCGTGTTGCCATGGGTCGTGCTATCGTTCGTGATGCCAAAGTATTCTTGATGGATGAGCCCTTGTCAAACTTGGATGCTAAACTCCGTGTATCCATGCGTACAGAGATTGCCAAAATCCACCGCCGTATCGGTGCGACAACTATCTACGTAACCCACGACCAAACAGAAGCTATGACCTTGGCTGACCGTATCGTTATCATGTCTGCAACTAAAAACCCAGCAGGTACAGGTACAATCGGTCGTATCGAGCAAATTGGTAGCCCAGAAGAGCTCTACAACCGCCCAGTTAACAAGTTTGTTGCTAGCTTCATCGGTAGCCCTGCTATGAACTTCTTCACAGTTACGCTTCAAGATGGCGTTCTTGTTGGAGATGGTTTCAAAGTGGATCTTCCAGAAGGACGTCGCAAACACTTGGAAGAAAAAGGCTACAATGGCAAATCATTTACCCTCGGTATCCGTCCAGAAGACATCAAGGCTTCTCAGTTGGAATTAGACACATACCCTTCTTCTATCGTGGAAGCAGAAGTGGTGGTATCTGAGCTTCTCGGTGCAGAAACCATGCTTTACTCTAAAGTCGGTAGCACAGAGTTTGTATCTCGCGTTGATGCGCGTGATTACCACAACCCAGGTGAAACTGTTCGCTTGACCTTCA
The DNA here is from genome assembly GCF_053010325.1 of Streptococcus sp. P25B114. Classification (NCBI taxonomy): domain Bacteria; kingdom Bacillati; phylum Bacillota; class Bacilli; order Lactobacillales; family Streptococcaceae; genus Streptococcus; species Streptococcus sp. P25B114. The sequence goes on from NZ_JBRKNW010000021.1 coordinate 18,962, forward strand.
ACCTTAACAAGGCTCACTTCTTCGATGATGAAACAAGCAAGGCGATTGTCTAACCTTTCTAAAATCGTTCATAAAACACCTGACCGCTAGATGAAAATCTGGCGGTTTTTTGGGGTTGAGAACGCATAAATACTTGTTTTTTTTGTTAAATTCTATATAATAAATATAGAAAACACCTACAGGAGGTTCCTATGAAGACACTATTGAAAAAAATTCGCATAACGGCTCTTTATATTTTTCTTTATAATCTCATTTTAATCCTCTCCATTTGGCTAGGAAAGGTATCTTCCAAGGAAGAATTTATGATTGCAGTTGCAGGGAACGCGGTCATGATGGGCCTATCTTTCGTGCATTTGCACAATCAAGTGTCGGACGAATTTCACGGAAAAATCAAGGATATTGAATAGAACCGCCAGTTTAAGCTGACGGTTCTTCATTTTCTTTATAGGCTTGATAGAAATCCACCTTGAGTTGGATAAAGTGTTCCATATCGTGGAGAAGTTGGAAGAGGGTGGCCCTGGTTTCAAATTCTTCCCGTGTCTGAGGGAGAGGCCTCTCGCGGAACATGGCGTGAAAGAGCTCGATGTCGAGCAGGAGGTCCTGGGCAGAATTTTCCCGACTCAGTTGCTGGGCGGTTCGTTCAAAGAGGCTGGCCAAAATAATATTTTCCCGGCTCTCCAGGAAGCATTTATTGATGGTCTTGGCCATGGTGCGTAGGATTTTGCTTTGGGCAGCCCGCATTTCAAAATAATGGACCTGGTAATTGGTGCGGTGGAAGACCTGGTTGTGGCGGTCCAGGTAGACGACTTTCAAGGCCTCTTCCAGGGTCTGGTCCAGCTGATTGATCAATTCTGCCTCGTTACGCCCGTCTCCCTGGAGCAGGAAGGCCTCAAAACGCAGGAGAATCTGCTTGAGCAAGTCCTCAACCTGAACATGATAGGCTTGAATCTGCTGGTCCTGCGAGGGCATGTAGATATTGGAAATCAGGGCACTCCCTGCTCCAATCAGAAAAAGCGCCAGCTCATTTCCCAAAAAAGCGGGAGAAAGATTGGTCTCTAGCATAAGGTGGGTGACGAGGACGGTCGCAGGCGCAATGCCTGCCTCCCAGCGGAAGCGATAGGCCAAGGGAACGTAGATGGCCAGGTAGATGCTGAGGGTCCAAATCTCAAAGCTCAGGAGGGAGAAGGTCGCGGTCGCGACAGTCAGGGCCAGTAGGGTGGAGTAAAAGCGGTTGCGGGCCATTTTGAAGCTGGACTTGCGGGTATCCAAGATGCTGAGGATGGCGATAATCCCAGCCGACGTCGCATAGGATAAGCCCAGCGCTGTCGCTAGGTAAACGGCTAGGACGGTGGCAAATATCAGTTTGATAGTGCGGAGGGAGATTGACATGATAGCTCCTTTGGTCTTGTTCTCTTTCTATTGTACCACAAAACAAAACCCTCCTAAAGCTAGGAGGGGAATGGTTATGCAAATAGAGCTAGGACACCAACTACCAAGTAGCAGACCAGCTTGTAGCTTTCATTGATAAGGATGAGCTGGATAGAGCGTTGCTCAAATAAATAATTTTTAAGCGATGAAATGATAGCGAATACACCCATGCCACCTGCTGCATGAAGTGGTGATACGCTAAGTGTTTGGATGTAAATCATTAACAAGACCGCAAAGATGACCTCGATAATGACAGATAGCATCATTTCTTTTTGTCCATTTTTACCAGCCTGACGATCAGCCTCAATCTTTTTCATATCAATGCCAGAGGCTTTAATCCAAGCGTCGCGGAAAATCAAACCATACCACAAACCACCAATAGCAAAGGCTACAAGCCCTGCAACAATACCTAAAATAATCGACACAAGTTCTCCTTAATAGTTCCGCTTGTACGGACAATTTTTGAGATAAGGATACCACAGGGAGATGGGAAAGTCAAGATTAGAAAATAAATCGATAGTCAAAAGTGACTTTGACCTTTTTTGCGGGCAATCTATGCTATAATGGCAATATGGAAACAAATGACATCGTATATGGCGTGCACTCCGTTGTGGAGAGTTTGGAGGCCAACACTGGCAACAAGCTCTACATTCAGGACGACCTGCGCGGTAAAAATGTAGAAAAAATTAAAAATCTGGCAGCAGAAAAGAAGGTGTCCATTTCTTGGACGCCTAAGAAAACCTTGTCCGAGATGACAGAAGGTGCTGTCCACCAAGGCTTTGTCCTCCGCGTCTCTGAGTTCGCCTATGCGGAACTTTCGACTATTTTGGACATAGCAGAGCAGCAAGACAATCCCCTCATTCTTATCTTGGATGGTCTGACAGACCCCCACAACTTTGGCTCGATTTTACGGACCGCAGACGCTACTCAGGTAGCTGGGATTATCATTCCCAAGCATCGTGCCGTTGGCGTGACGCCGGTTGTGGCCAAGACGTCGACAGGTGCGGTGGCCCATGTTCCAATCGCCCGAGTGACCAATCTTAGTCAAACCCTTGATAAGCTCAAGGAGGCTGGTTTCTGGGTATTTGGTACCGATATGAACGGAACTCCAAGCCACAAGTGGAATACGGCTGGTAAGCTAGCCCTCATCATCGGCAACGAAGGCAAGGGGATTTCGCCCAATATCAAAAAACAGGTGGACGAGATGATTACCATTCCCATGAAAGGGCATGTCCAGTCACTCAATGCCAGCGTGGCAGCCGCTGTTCTCATGTATGAAGTGTTTCGGAAGAAAATCTGATGAAGGAAAAAGTGCTCATTGTCGATGGCTACAATATGATTGCCTTCTGGCAGTCCACCAAGCAGGATTTTAAGAAGGGAAATCTGGATGCAGCTAGGACGTATTTACTGAGGACCTTGTCCCATTACGCAGCCTTTGAACATTTAGAAATCATCTGTGTCTTTGACGCCCAACATGTGCCCGGCCTTCGACAGACCTATGATGAATACAGGCTGACGGTGATTTTCACTGAGGAAGAGGAAACAGCTGATAGCTATATTGAGCGTTTGAGTGCAGAGCTTAATAGCGACCGGCGCAGGCAGGTTTCGGTGGCAACCAGCGACCTCAATGAACAGTGGGTGGTTTTCTCGCAAGGGGCCTTGCGTGTTTCTGCGCGAGAACTAGAGGAACGGACCAGGGTGGTCAAAAAAGATTTAGACAAATTTGTGGACCAGGTGGGCCTCTACACGCCTAGATTATCTCCCTGGTCCCAAGGAAATTTACAAGATTTGCAACATTTAATGGAGGAATTGGATTCGTGACTTTTAAGATTGTAACAGACTCAACGTCTGATTTGCCACAGGAGTGGTTAGCAGAAAATGATGTGACCGTGCTCGGTTTGACCATCAATTTGGACGGAACAACCTATGAAACGGTAGGATCAAATCGACTAACAAGTGCAGAGCTACTCAAAAAAATGGAGGCGGGTGGTCAGCCGACGACCAGCCAGGTCAATGTTGGTCAATTTGAGGAGGTATTCGAAGAGGCTGCTAAGGCAGGACAAGATGTGCTTTACCTAGCTTTTTCAGCAGCCCTATCCGGAACCTACCAGAGCGGTGTCATTGCGTGTGACATGGTCTTGGACCAGTATCCAGAAGCAAGCATTGAGATTGTCGATACCAAGGCAGCTTCTATCGGTGAAGGTTATCTGGTAATGAAGGCAGTAGCAGCGCGTGCGGAGGGTAAGAGCTTGGCTGAGGTCAAGGAGCTGGTTGAGGACTTAGCCCCTCGTTTGCGGACCTATCTTTTGGTCGACGACCTCAATCACCTGGTGCGCGGTGGCCGCCTGTCCAAGGCAGCAGCCCTCATTGGTGGGCTGGTCAACATCAAACCTCTCCTGGCCCTTAATGCTGAAGGTAAGCTAGAGGCAGTCGCTAAGTTGCGTGGTCGTAAAAAAGGTGTCCGTGAGATGTTGGACCGTACCCTGACTGATTTGGATCATTCAACGGTCATGGTCGCTTACACAGGTGATTTGGCAGCAGCCCAGGACATTCAGTCTACCCTTTTGGAAAATGACCAGGTAACCGATGTTATCTTGACCGAGTTGGGACCTATTATTGCTACCCATACAGGTACAGGTTCCCTAGCCATTCTGTCTATTTCTACCGAGAAGAGAGCCTAGTATCAGCCCTCTTTTTACCAGTTATGAAATAAAACGCTTACAAGGGGAATGCATATGAAACGTTTACTATCTGCCTATGCCAGTGAGATTGCTCAGATGACTCCTGCCCAGCTCAAGCAGGCTATTTTGGCCAGCGAAGGCCGGATTGTTCTGGGGGAAACGGTCGTTACGGCTGCCCCGCTGATTGCGGGTGTTTCCAATGCCGAGATGATGGCAGCTTTTAGCTGTGATTTGCTGGTGCTCAACGAATTGGATGTTTTTTCTCCCCAGATTGTCGGTTTTTATGATTGCGACAATCCCATTGCAGAGCTGAAACGATTGACAGGTCGGCCCATTGGGATTAACTTAGAGCCAGTTGATGAGGAGCAGGATTTACTTGAAGAACGCATTTCCCTCTCCGCAGGTCGTCTGGTCAGTCCAGACAGTCTTATTAGGGCAGAGGAGCTGGGCGTAGACTTCATCATGCTAACTGGAAATCCAGCTACGGGGGTATCCTTGTCGGCTATCCGCTCTGCCATTTCCCTAGCAAAAGAGCACTTCAAGGGGCTAGTCTTTGCTGGGAAAATGCACGGTGCTGGTCTGGGTGAGTCGGTTGTGGATAGACAAGCTCTGCTGGATTTTGTGGACTTGGGGGCTGACGGTGTCCTCATTCCTGCGGTCGGAACGGTGCCGGGTGTGCGTGAGGAGCTGGTCGCACCGATTGTCGAGAAAATCAAGGACAAGGGTGGCTTGGTTATTTCGACCATTGGGACCAGTCAAGAGAGTGCGGATCCGCAGACCGTGCGGGAATTTGGGCTTAGTAACAAGCGGGTCGGTGCGGACATTCATCATATCGGAGACGGCGGTTTTGGCCGTATGCCAGACCCTGAAAATATCTTGGCCTTGTCCCTGGCGGTCAGAGGCAAGCGCCATACTTACTTTAAGATAGGACAATCTGTGAGACGATAAAACGCGGTTCAAAAAGTGAAAAAAGTAAAGTAAAATATCTTGACGCCGACTGCTAGATTTGATACAATGGTAGACGGTATTGTTTACCCCATTTGAAAGGCCCCGGAACCTTCCAAATACCTTCGATGGGACGGAACACCCATCGCCCTGTAAACAAATATTACGAATTCGTATAGGAGAAATCATGAACAAAACAACTTTCATGGCTAAACCAGGCCAAGTTGAACGCAAATGGTACGTAGTAGACGCTACTGATGTACCTCTTGGACGTCTTTCTGCAGTAGTTGCTAGCGTACTTCGCGGAAAAAACAAACCAACTTTCACACCCCACACTGATACTGGTGACTTCGTTATCGTTATCAATGCTGAAAAAGTGAAATTGACTGGTAAAAAAGCAACTGATAAGATTTACTACACTCACTCAAACCACCCAGGCGGATTGAAATCAATCTCAGCTGGTGAATTGCGTTCTAAAAACGCTGTTCGTTTGATCGAGAAATCAGTTAAAGGTATGCTTCCACACAACACTTTGGGTCGTGCACAAGGCATGAAGTTGAAAGTGTTTGTAGGCGCTGAGCACACTCACGCTGCACAACAACCAGAAGTACTTGATATTTCAGGTCTTATCTAAGGGAAAGGACGTAATCTAAATGGCACAAGCACAATACACAGGTACTGGTCGTCGTAAAAACGCGGTTGCACGCGTACGTTTGGTCCCAGGTACTGGTAAAATCACAGTAAACAAAAAAGATGTAGAAGAGTACATCCCACACGCTGACCTTCGTTTGGTTATCAACCAACCATTCGCAGTAACTTCAACACAAGGTTCATACGACGTTTTCGTTAACGTGAACGGTGGTGGTTACGGTGGTCAATCAGGTGCGATCCGTCACGGTATCGCGCGTGCATTGCTTCAAGTAGACCCAGACTTCCGCGATTCATTGAAACGCGCAGGCCTTCTTACTCGTGATGCTCGTATGGTTGAACGTAAGAAACCAGGTCTTAAGAAAGCACGTAAAGCTAGCCAGTTCTCTAAGCGTTAAGAACCAGCTACATTACAGCATTTACAACACTTCATGGTTCACACCATGGGGTGTTTTTTTGATGTTTTTTAGCAAAATTCACACCACTTTTCACACCAAATTCACACCATTTACTATTTGAGGTTTTTATAGGCGACCTCCCCGACAGCCATAGGAACGACATTGGAGGTGTTGACATATACCTTAGTCGTGAGGGTATCACTATGCGTTAGAGCCTCTGAAATAGCTTCTAAGCTCATTCCTGCTTGTTTGGCAAGTGTTGCCCCAGTGTGGCGTAATTTATGCGGTGTAGCGTGTGTGAGGTTTGGATGGCGTTTCCTGACAGATTTCATTTTATTGTTGAGATAATCAGAGTGTAGCGGACTATTAACATTGCCTTTTGTGTCGATATAGGTAAACACATATTGTTCGGAGGATTGGATAATTCCGAATTTAGCCAGTTCTGATTTCTGTTGCTTTTTCCACGCTTGTAGTAAGCTAGTCAGTTCATCAGGAATGGCAAAAGTTGTCTTTTTGTTTCCCTTGGTTGATTTGACATTCTTGTATTTATCTAAGGCTTGAACTAATTGGATGGACTGTTGCTTTAGATCAATATGTTTCCATTGTAAAGCGTAGCTCTCAGATTTTCTGTCTCCTAAAAAGAAGGTAGTGTAGAATAGGACATAGTCCTTAAATTGGATTTTTCCAGCTTCTAAATCCTCTTCAAAGGCGGTAAACCATGCTTGAAGTTCATCTTGCGAGAGGTATAAATCCTCATCTTTTTTAGCTTCATCAAGTTTGATTTTCTTGGTCGCTTTGATACGCTTAATCGTTTTGGAAATTCGGTTTGCTTCAATGTATTCTAACTCTTCAGCCCAATCGAAGATTGAGTTGACATAACTTCTGATAACTTTGAAGTTTGCGTATTCTTCCGCTTTTTGAGTTAGCAGATTGAGGACCACTTGCTTATTTTGATTAAGAAAATCAATGGAGTAGTTTCCAAGTAAAGGGAGGATATGCTTTCTAAAAGCAATCTCTGTTCCGTCAATAGTTGCTTGTGATGGTGGCTTGGTAGTGGAAGTAGTTTGCCCTGCTTTGTAGGATTCCCACCAGATTTCTCTAAAAAATTCAGAGAAAAGTATCGAACCAGTTCTATCTAATTCAGGGACAGTTCCACCACTTAAAATTTTATCAATCTTGTTTTGTAATTCGAGTTCGTATTTTTTTGCATCACTCCTTAATTTGAACCGTTTTTCAATCACTTTTTTATCAATTCCAAGAGAAGACTTTACTTCTTCTGGGATATAGATACGCAAGCGATAAGTTCCGTTAGATGTTTTAGTAATGGACATAGTATTCTCCTTGTGAATTGAGCGAAAAATACCGTGGCTCTATTATAGCTGAACCACGGTGAAAATGCTACTGATTTTGTAACCAGCGATTGATTTCAGCTTTATCGAATCGAACAGTTTTTCCGATGCGAATGACAGGCAACCCCTTCCGGATCCAACTATCAAGCGTGTTGTTGGAAATTCCTAAATATTCGCAGGCTTGTTGTTTGTTCAAAAATGGACTACTAAGATTGCTGTTATCCAACCTATTTTCGACTTCTTGTTTTATTAAATCAGCAATTAAAAGCTGAATTTGATGTACTTGCTCTTCTGGTAGAATGACTTGCATATTAACCTTCTTTCTAATAGGAAATTCATTTAATTTTGACATTAGTCATTATGCCACATTGCGGACTCAAAACGGATGATTTTTAGAAATGTATAGATTAATCGTCTGTTTTGTCTTCTGTTTCGGAAGACAATTTTTTTACGAAATGCTGTAATATCAACGTTTTTGAGATTTTATAAAGTAGTAAAATCATATTAAAAACCGTTAAATAATTCTTTTAAATTCAACAATCGATTTAAAATTAATTTATATAAATCAATTTTATAATGATGTTTTCTACGTAATTTATTGTTCAATGAATAGATTTTATTTCTGAATTCTTTTGAAAAAGTTGGGATCTGTACAATATGTAATTCATTCGTGTTGTAATTCTTATGACAACCCAAACCATTGTTTCTTGCGAAATCAAGAGCATCAAACATTAATCGTAGAATGATCAATACATCCCATGTTACCATCTCTGATAAATAAAAAGCTTCGGGATTTATATTTAATTCTTTCTGGCTTTTGGCAATCAAATTTTTTCTATAACGCGATCTATTTTCTTTCGAAACAAATTTAGCATTTAAAAAACTAAGTATTTCTTCATCCAATATCAAAGGAGTGTTTGTTGAATGTGCCACGTTAATCTGCTTTTTCAACAATTCTTCGAATGTAGCTCTTGGTTTTTCTTTGAAAATCTTGGATAGCTCTTTATCTGTTTTTCTTACAGACTGTTCAATTTCTTTTATTAGATTAAAAATTCCACTTGATACCAATCCTTCCAAGTACTGTATAATTCTATCATCGTCAAATTCTTCAAGAACACATGTACTAAAAATGGATTTTATCTTATCTTTTTTCAGAACAGTTTCGAAACGATACACATCAAATGCTTCTGTTCTTGCTTTATCAAGTTGTCTTAACCTCTTTGCTTTCTTTGTTTTGTTGTACAAAACTTGTTCATCATTTTTAGATCTATTGGTAGTTAAAATATCATATTCTTTGTCTTTGATACTATTTGATGATGAAGCGAAATTCACTTTCTTACTTGTTAGACAGCGTAATAATAGCGTTCTGGTTTGAAGGTGAAATGGTGATTGTATTGCCATTGTGAACGCTAATTCGATTTCTTGTAATTCGCAATGATATATCGTACATGAAATTCCTATTTCAAGTTCCAACAATAACAAAGCCCTATTTAATCTTTGATAGATACCTTCGATTGGATCTGTGGATATGTTTAAACCACAATGGATCAATTCAATGCGATAAAAATAACTGCTGTCAAATGGATTTTTTCCCATATAAAATTTACCAAAAGTAGATGATTTGACATCTAATTCGGAGACAGTACCTGCATTGTCATATTGCTTCTCAATAGTAAAATTGTTATTTTCATAATTAGCTAGCTCGAATTTCTGGTTATTAATGTGAATCTGTCCTTTTACATTAAGAACGATCTTGTCGATGCCCCAGTAGGCATTTGTTACAGAAAAACATCGTTCCATCTCTTTTCTATTTTCATCATAGATTTTTTGTTTTTCCTCATCTGACATACCTCTTGAAACTTTTGAAACCATTTTTTCCTCTTTCATTTCTCAAAATGAATTATGCCAGACGCACAATGTTTTCAGAACAAAAAATGACAAAAAAGAGATAAATTCCAAAAAGAAATTTATCTCTAATTCTTCTATTTTCTTTTTATGACAATATCTTCAAGAATATAGTTCTCGAAATTAAATGTTTCCTCATGAAATGTCTTTTGAATTGAAATTGGCAAGGCCGATAGATACACGTAATCTCCTATTTCAAAATTTGTTTCATTGACACGCATTTTTGTGCTATATTGAACTTTTACTTTATTTTTGTAATTATCTTGAATAACTATTTCGATCCAATTTGAGTTTGGTTTTAAATGTTTATCAATGACCTTACCGAACACAAATAATTTGGCAAACGGCTTTGGATAAGCAAAACCAAAGACTGACTGTTTGTTGAAAAATGCTGCTAGCTCAGTTTGTTCTTCTTGAATACTATCTACAATGACTTTGTAGCTATTTTTTGTATTAATGTTTTCGATATGACCTGATATCGATACCACCATTCCCTTTTTCAATTGGAATTTATCAAGCTTAAAATAACATTTCAAAAATGTATGTCTCCTTCCACCTCCATTTCGTATAAACAGGACAAATGATCGATTATTAGCATCATAGTTTACTTCAACGATTTTTCCTCTTGCTAAAATTGTGTTTCGATTTATTTTTTGTAGATTATTTTGATTCCTCATTATATGTCCTCCATTTGATCAATTTTCTACACAATCATTATGCCTGAATCTTAAAATCAAAAAATTCGTTACAAAATATAATTAGTAACCGTAACAGAAAGACGCCAATGCGACAGATTTAAAACCGAAACAGCCATTAGTGCAAGTCGATTATAAGCAATTGGCATTCCTGACGCTAATGCTTTGGATTTGTTTGTGCCGCGTAGAATATACAACTCATCACGTAGATCATAAATAAAATTTCTACGCTGTCTTTCGTATTTGCTTTGTGATTCCTTTTTCAATTTCTGATGGCCATTTTCCCATCTTTGAATTAGAAGAGATTTCAATGAATGTTTAATGTTTGGATTAGAATTAATTTTATCAAGATAGTAGAAATAGCTATCTCTTGAATGTTGAGCGCGTAATGCATGTAAATTAATCTGATTGTTCATCTCTTCTTCTGTGAAAATAGGCTCATTTTCTCCTATTCCAGAAAAAGTCTGTTTCACTAGCTTGATGTCTTTTGGCAATATATACTGCATTTGTTTCTTACCACCTTTGCCACGTTTGACGAAAATATAGCAGTTACCATACTCGTCTATTTTCAGGTCTTGACCGGTTAGGTTTTTGAGTTCATTACGGCGAATTCCAACGACTTTCTGGAATTCGATTAGGCGAGAGAAGAGAGAGTTCAATTCTTGTCTTTTCCCTTGTTGATTCGCTTCATGTTTTCGTCCTCTAACTATTTTATCACTTGTGCGTTTTTGTTTTCGAATTCGGTTTAAATTGATTCCTGCTGCCTTCGCAATTGGCGCAAGGTATGTATGAATTGTTGCTGCGGTATATTGTTTTGGGTCTTGTTGAAGATCATCATGATATTGTTGAAGAACCTCTTCGGTGATATCTGAAATACTCTTAATGTTATTTTCTTTTGCCCATTTCGCAAAACGTGTTGCAGAACGTTTGTATGATGTTCGTGAGGTATTGTTTGTAACATCTTTTGTTGCTGCGACGAAAATGTCGTGTTTCAAAGAATTTCGTTTTCTAGGCATTTTCTTTCTCCTTTCTTTCCTAAAATGCTTATTATTGGTAAACTGCCTCCCACCCTTTTTTAGATCGAGCTGGGTATGCTCTGAAAATTTCCGATGAGGCTGTCCTATGGGACTATCGTTTTCAATACTCTTCAGTAGCACCGTCGAATATCTCTGAAATCTTCGTTTGTCATTGAACTGGTTATTTTTCAAACCGAACTTTCTACTTTTACTTTCACTAAACATCTTTTACTGTACTATATTATGTGATAAATGGTTATTCTGTACTTCATTTCATTCCGCAGAATAACCATTTATTCTATTCTTGTTCATTCCCTTATCAGTCAATGACAGCTGACAAGAGATATCCATATCAATTGAAAATATGATTTACACCGAGCCCAGTGCGTATTTTCAAAAGAATATAGTGTTATCACTCCTTTCTCTATTTACTTCAATATGTTCAATTGTATTATGTCACTTTTTCAAAAAAATAAAAAAACGAAAAACATTTCTCGCTTACATTGATTCGCAACACGATTTTTTTGTTTTGAAAAAAAGTGGCATACTAATAACGAATCAGATTGGAGGTGTGTATATGGAATAAAATATTTTCTAAACACATAACAATATTAAAGGAAAGGAGTGAGTATTATGACTGATGAAGTTCTAATTGAAGAGATAGTATCAATTATTGTTGATGTGGAAATGAAGTGTAAGAAATTTCTGCTATTAAATGGACATTGTATCGATGTTGTCAGTGATTATTATTATTCAGATGAAGATTGTGCGACGATTTCTTTTTCAAGAAATAATGATAAATTGACCATTCGATTTGATAATCAGCAATGTATTGTTACTGTAGAAAATGAAATATTTACTGTTACTTCAGAAGTAATTGAAGAAGGTATTGAAATTCAAATTGAGATTTTGATAAAGCAGGCTATTCTTGGAAAATGGAAAATGTTTATGAATGATGTAAAGAATAATTCATTATTTGAAGCTATTCAAAAACATAGATTCGATGATTATTCAAGTGGTCCTGATTCGGTAATATATTACTAGCACGCTTAAAAACGAACTAGAAAAAATGTCTAGCAATTAGAAAAATAATTCTCAAAAGACGAATGAATAAAACTAAACAAATAGAAAAACGCGTAAATCCTAAAAAGTTGGATCTATGCGTTTTGTTTTGTATGAATATATAACATATTTTATTATGTGCATTAAAGGATTACATGTTCTCTACATTTATTATTGCCTCAAACAATGTTAAATATTCCTTCCGCTTTTTTTGAGAAATTGGGAGGAGCGTTTTTTGAAACTTCTCAAATGATGGATCGTTTGAGGTGTTTTCGTTTTTATCTTGGACATGTTGTTGGAAGAATGTACTCATTGATATTCCAAAAGCATCAACAATTTTTTCTAATGTATTCACCTTAATATTAGAGCGTTCGCCACGCTCTATTTTTGCTATTGAAGAAACATCTAAGCCAGCTGCCTCAGCCAATTGCTCCTGAGTTAGATGAAAGTCTTTCCGTAAAGTTTGAATTCTTTTTGCGACAAATTGATCTAAAGCCATTATCTGTCCTCCTTTTATTTAAGGATATAGGTTTTAAAGGACAGTTGAAAGGTTACGAAAGGCTAGTTATTCTATCCTTTTAAGGACTTATTGTGGTATAATATATCTATTGAAGTTAAATTAGATGCTAAAAATTTGTAATTAAGAAGGAGTGATTACATGAACAAAAATATAAAATATTCTCAAAACTTTTTAACGAGTGAAAAAGTACTCAACCAAATAATAAAACAATTGAATTTAAAAGAAACCGATACCGTTTACGAAATTGGAACAG
>NZ_JBRKNW010000022.1:0-31279 GCF_053010325.1 Streptococcus sp. P25B114
GTATTTTTCTATGATGCGGAGCATTATTTTTGTTTTTAAGTGCTTGCTTTAATTCTTCAACTTGTGTCTGGGTAAATTCTTTTGTCATAATACTATCATATCGCTATTTTTGATTTTTGTTAAGTATTAATTCGTAAGTACCTTCATTCAGGTGTAGTCATCAACGGACAACGGTATAAAACACTAGTTGGAACTCCACAGGGAGGAAAACTATCACCGCTCCTGTCCAATATCATGCTTAATGAGCTAGATAAAGAGTTGGAAAATCGTGGACTTCGCTTCGTTCGCTACGCAGATGACTGCGTCATCATAGTTGGTAGTGAGGCGGCTGCTAAACGTGTTATGCATTCAATTAGTCGTTATATTGAAAAACGATTAGGTTTGAAAGTCAACATGACCAAGACCAAGATTGTGAGACCGAGCAAATTAAAGTACCTAGGATTTGGGTTCTGGAAATCATCTGAGGGCTGGAAAAGTCGTCCGCATCAGGATAGCGTACAGAGTTTCAAGAGAAAACTCAAGAAACTAACGGCCCGTAAGTGGAGTATTGACCTAGACAGCCGAATTGAGGGACTAAACTGGGTCATCCGAGGTTGGATAAACTACTTTTCTATGACGAACATGAAATCAGTCATGGAAAGCATTGATGAACGACTAAGAACTCGAATAAGAGTTATTATCTGGAAACAATGGAAGAAGAAATCTAGGCGATTAGGGGGACTTCTCAAATTAGGAGTACCGAAGTGGATAGCGGATAAAGTATCTGGCTGGGGAGACCATTATCAATTAGTGGCTCAGAGCTCTGTACTGAAACGTGCCATATCAAAACCAGTCCTCGCTAAACGTGGACTGGTTTCTTGCCTAGATTATTATCTAAAACGACATGTGTTAAAAGTTAGTTGAACCGCCGTGTGCCGAACGGCACGCACGGTGGTGTGAGAGGGACTAGAAATTAGTCCCTACTCGATTGTATGGTATACTCATTATCATAGCAAGTTAAACCGATTTTCGAAGTGTATAATTTGTTCTATTGCTGGGGACTAAAGGCATTTCGCTTGATGATATAGATAAGGTTATTACAGATCCCAAGTATTGTATTTAAATAGGACAGGAATTGATTTAATGCTATTGTAAAATGTCTGATTGTTAGGATGTGCGTCTTAAATCGCTTCAAAGGGCAGGTTAGACTGCGCGTTTGAATGCTCTTGTGCACCACCTCAGGTATATTGTTTTCACTGAGATTTAGTTACTATTATTTTATACTGACAAAAATGTCCTGTTTGTTTTTTTCAAAATTAGATAAACTAGGTCTATCAATTAAAGGAGGCATAGTTTTATGCAATTTGAAAAGATTTATTTTGAAGTTCAGGGAATTGTCCACCGCGCGCGTAAGGATTTCTACGTGAAGTTATGGGAACGTGAGGATTGGGACCAGGAGGGGATGTTGGTTCTGTACAAATTACTATGCAGTTTTCCAGAATTGGAGGAAGATAAGGATAAGCTCTGTAGTTACTTTAAGGTTCAGTTCCGAAATCGTGTTCGGGATGTTGTGCGCAGGCAAGAAAGCCATAAGCGGAAGTTTGACCGTATGCCCCATGAAGATATTCATGATTTGTCGCATCTAGTAAAGTCGCCGGGATTGTTAAATGACGATTTTATTGTTTTGCGAGATATGTTGCGGACTTATAGAAGTCAGCTGTCGACGGAACAGTTAGAAAAATACGAGAAGCTAATCACAGGTCAGAGTTTCCATGGGCGGAGGAATATGATACGTGAACTGCAAGACTACCTGCGAGATTTTAAGTAGAAGAAAGAATTGTTGGTACTACCTATAACGGCACTTTATTTATTGAATTTGTATTTTCTAAGCATATATTTTCAAAATTCTTATTATTTTCGGTATAATTGTTGGAACAGAGAAAGTAGAGTGTATAGTTATGTATCAAGTCATTAAAATGTATGGAGATTTTGAACCCTGGTGGTTTATTGAAGGTTGGGAAGAAGACATCACTGACAAGTTAGTTTTTGAAAATTATGAGGATGCTGTTCTTGCCTTTCAGAAAGAGTGGACAGATTTGGCTAGTCGCTTTCCTAAGAAAGAATCGAAGGGTGGGATGATGACAGCCTTTTGGGATGAAGCGGATCAGTATTGGTGCGAGGAATGTGATGAGTATTTGCAACGTTACCATTCTTTGCTATTGCTAGAAGCTAAGGAAGATTCCAAGAAGAAGGACCTTGCACCGAGAGTAAGACCATGCAAACTCAAGAAAGGGAATTGCGTAAATTATTAAGAGAGAAGGATTGATGGTTCAGTCCTTCTTATTTTTTTTAAAATAAATTTTGCAAAAATCATCATTTTTCCGAACTAATAGGTGAGGAGGATTTATGATTCAAGAAAAAGCAAAACAAATGATAGAGGAGGCGGTAACCGGTCGAGTCAGTGACATTTATCTGGTTCCCAAAGGTGAGACCTATCAGCTCTATCATCGTATCATGGACGAACGGGAATTTGTCCGAGAGCTGGAGGAAACGGAAGTAGATGCTCTGATTGGGCATTTCAAGTTTCTAGCTGGTCTCAATGTCGGTGAGAAGCGCCGTAGTCAGCAGGGGTCCTGCGATTATGATTATGGCAAGGGCGAGATTTCTCTGCGCCTGTCGACGGTCGGGGATTATCGTGGCAAGGAAAGTTTGGTCATCCGTCTGCTCTATGATAATGACAAGGAGTTGAAATTCTGGTTTCAGGCAGTAGAGGAAATTGCCAAGGAAATCAAAGGTCGCGGGCTCTACCTTTTTTCGGGTCCAGTCGGCTCTGGCAAGACCACGCTTATGTACCATTTAGCCAGGATGAAATTCCCAGACAAGCAAATTCTGACCATCGAAGATCCGGTGGAAATCAAGCAGGACGATATGTTGCAACTTCAGCTCAATGAAACTATTGGCGCGACTTATGACAATCTCATCAAACTGTCCCTGCGCCATCGTCCTGACCTGCTCATCATCGGGGAAATCCGTGATGCAGAGACAGCTCGATCAGTTATTAGGGCTAGTTTGACCGGAGCGACAGTCTTTTCGACGGTGCATGCCAAGTCCATTTCGGGTGTCTATGCTCGGATGTTGGAATTGGGTGTTAGTCCAGAAGAGCTCAATAATGCCCTGCAAGGTATTGCCTACCAGCGCTTGATAGGGGGAGGAGGTGTTGTTGATTTTGCCAGAGAAGATTTCCAAAACCATTCCGCAGATAAGTGGAATGCACAGATTGATAGCCTTCTTGCAGCAGGACATATCAGTCCTCGGCAGGCGGAGGCCGAAAAAATTATCCTTGGAGCGTCAGCGTAAAGTCATCGAGCTTTTTAACAATCTCTTTGCCAGTGGCTTTCACTTGGGAGAGATTGTTGATTTTCTCAGGCGCAGTCAGCTCTTGGCAGACCAATATACGCAAATCCTATCAGACGGTCTGGTAGCGGGGAAGCCTTTTTCGAGCCTTTTAGCTGATTTGGCCTTTTCCGACACAGTTGTCACTCAGGTGTCATTGGCAGAAATTCATGGCAATACCAGTCTCAGTCTGCAACACATCGAGACCTATCTGAGCAACTTATCCAAAGTACGGAAAAAATTGATTGAGGTGGCGACCTATCCCGTTATTCTATTAGGATTTTTGGTGTTGATTATGCTGGGTCTGAAAAACTATCTCCTGCCACAGTTGGAGGAGGGCAATGCCGCGACCATGCTCATCAACCATTTGCCGACCATCTTTCTCGGGTTGGTTTTAACCATCTTGCTCTGCACTTTAGCAGGCTACATCTGGTACCGCAGGACGGCTAAAATCACTGTCTTTAGTTGTCTGTCCGCTCTGCCATTTTTCGGAAAACTCATCCAAACCTACCTGACCGCCTACTACGCGCGGGAGTGGGGTAGCCTCATCGGGCAAGGATTGGATATGCAGCAGGTGGTTCGGCTGATGCAGGAGCAGCAGTCCCAGCTCTTTATCGAGATTGGGCGAGATATGGCGGAGGCTTTGGGCAATGGGCAGAGCTTTGACCAGCATATCCGTTCCTATCCATTTTTCAAGAGGGAACTGAGTTTGATTGTGGAGTACGGGCAAGTCAAGTCCAAGTTGGGTAGCGAGCTTGCCGTCTACGCCAATGAGTGTTGGGAGGAATTTTTCTCTCGCGTTAATCGTGCCATGCAGCTTATTCAACCGCTGGTCTTTCTCTTTGTCGCTCTCGTTGTTGTTCTTATCTACGCAGCCATGTTGCTGCCAATTTATCAAAATATGGAGATGTAAATGAAGAAATTACTAAAAATGAAGAAAAAAGGTTTCACTCTGGTGGAAATGTTAGTCGTCCTTGGAATTATTAGTGTGCTTTTACTCTTGTTTGTACCTAATTTGAGCAAGCAGAAAGAGGCGGTACGGAAAAAAGGAGATCAGGCAGTTGTCAAAGTAGTAGAGAGTCAGATGGAGCTCTATGAATTGGAACATGACAAGAAAGCAACAGTAGCCGATTTGCAATCTGCTGGCTACATTGACATAAAACAGGCAAAAGAATATGAGAAAGCCAAAGCCTCTAATCCAGATAACCAATAAAGCCTTTACTCTGCTAGAAAGTCTGTTGGTTCTTTTTATCGTGAGCTTTCTTGCTCTGGCTTTGTCGGGTTCTGTCCAGTCGGCTTTTCGGTCGGTGCAGGAGACGGTTTTCTTCTGGGAGTTTGAGGAGCTTTATAAGGATAGCCAGCGTCTGGCGGTCAACAGCCAGCAGGAAATCCATTTGCAACTGACGGATAGCCAACTGTCCAACGGTCATCAGTCCGTGCAGGTGCCTGCTAGTATCGATGTACTGACTGAGCAGGCTATTGTTTTCGATAAAAAAGGTGGGAATTCCTCGCTTGCCAAGCTGTCCTTTGGGGCGAGGGGCAAGACGGTGTCGTATCAATTATATATAGGGAGTGGTCGTTATAAGAAATCGGAAAAATAAGGCCTATATCTTGCTGGAGGGGCTGGTGGCCTTGTCGGTTCTAGTCACTATTACCAGCCTCTTTCTTTCTGCCATGGAGGTCAGTCGCAGGCAACAGGCGGAGGGCTTGTATCAACAGGAGGTCCTCAATGTGGCCAAGATGGCGGTGCAGACGGGTCAGGATAATATGTCGCTCGATGGTGTCAAGGTGACGGTCCAGCGGTCGGACAAGGTTTTGGCTGTCTATCATGAGGGAAGAGAGGTGGCGCGTGTTGAGAAAAACTAGGTGTGCTGCCTTTACTCTTCTGGAATGTCTGGTGGCCTTGGTCATCGTTTCAGGCAGTTTGCTGGTCTTTGAGGGCTTGTCAAAATTGGTGGTCCACGAAGTTCGCTACCAGGACCAGCGTGTTGAGAAGAACTGGTTACTCTTCTGTGACCAGCTGCGCAGTGAATGGGAGGGGGCCAGTTTAGACAGAGTTGATGCGGGTCGGATTTATATCAGGCAAGATGGTCAGGCCCTGGCCTTTGGCAAGTCACGGTCAGATGATTTTCGTAAGACCAATGACCGGGGGCAGGGCTACCAGCCCATGCTTTACGGTGTCAAGGCGGCTAGCTATAGTCAATCTGGTCAGATTGTTCGATTGGATGTGACGTTTGAAACTGGCGAGGAGAGGAGTTTCGTCTATGCTTTTGAAGAAAAAGGTTAAGGCTGGTATCCTACTCTATGCCCTGCTCATGCTGGCAGTTTTCACTCTCTTGCTGCAATTTTACCTCAATCAGCAAGTGTCTGAAGGTCAGTTGATTGGAGCCAGTCGAGAATCCACGCAAGCCTATCTCATAGCCCAGATGACCAAGGACCAGGTGGTTGAGGAAGTGTCACGCTTGGCTAAGGAAGAAGCAGCAAAAGAGAGTCAAGAAAAATTCTTGGCGGAAAAGGCTGAGCAAGCTAGGAAGGAGCAGGAAGAAAAGAAAGGAGAGACATCGGAAGAAAGTGTGACTTCTCAAACGAAGGAGAGACCATCTGAAAGTGGGCAAGAATCGGTATCTGCAGAAGATATGGAAAGGTCAAATAATGAGACCGCGCAGACCAGTCAAAAAGAAGAGGTGAAGAAAGAAAGTAAGCCAAAATCAATTGAAACGTCTGGTCAGCTGTCCTTTGTCCAAGGGCAGGCTCAGTACCAGGTCAAGAAAGAAAGGCTGACCGTGACAATCCAGTTATCAAGCGGTCGGACCTATCAGTATCAATTTATGATGAAGGAGGAAAAAGAGAGGGTAGAGGAGTCATAAGAGGCTCCTCTTTTAGTGCAAATTTGCCCAAATTTTGATAAGATAGGAGTATGAATTTTGAAAAAATCGAACAGGCCTACGACCTGCTATTAGAAAACGTACAGACCATCCAAAACCAGCTAGGCACCAATATCTATGATGCCATGATTGAGCAAAATGCAGCCTATCTAGCTGGTCAGCATGAGACGGACTTGATTGTCCGCAACAATCAAACCTTACACGACTTGCACTTGACCAAGGAAGAATGGCGTCGTGCCTTTCAATTCCTAATGATCAAGGCCAATCAGACAGAGCCTATGCAGTACAATCACCAGTTCACACCAGATTCCATAGGTTTTATATTATCATTCTTGGTAGATCAACTAGTATCTACTCCTAAAGTAACAGTCTTGGAGATTGGCTCAGGAACAGGGAACTTAGCTCAGACTATCCTAAATGCCAGCCAGAAAGACTTGGACTATCTTGGGATTGAAGTAGATGATCTCTTGATTGATTTGTCAGCCAGCATGGCAGATGTTATGCAGGCAGAGATTTCTTTTGCCCAGGGCGATGCGGTACGTCCACAGATTTTGAAGGAAAGTCAAGTGATATTGGGAGATTTGCCTATTGGCTACTATCCAGATGACCAGATTGCTAGTCGCTATCAGGTTGCCAGTTCAAATGAACATACCTACGCCCACCATTTGCTGATGGAACAGTCCCTCAAATATTTGGAAAAGGATGGCTTTGCGATTTTGTTGGCTCCGAATGATTTATTGACCAGTCCGCAGAGTGATTTGTTGAAAGGTTGGTTACAGGAGCAAGCTAATATCGTTGCCATGATTGCCCTGCCACCAAGTCTTTTTGGAAAATCGGCCATGGCCAAGTCAATTTTCGTCTTACAAAAGAAAGCTGCAAGACAATTAGCACCATTTGTCTATCCCTTGCAGAGTTTACAAGAACCAGAAGCGATTCAGAAGTTCATGGTCAATTTCAAAAATTGGAAGCAAGAAAATGCAATTTAAGTAAAAATCTGTTATACTGATTAGGAAAACGCTTTAAAAGGGGAACATTATGTCAAAAACAATTGCGATTAACGCAGGTAGCTCAAGTTTAAAATGGCAATTATACCAAATGCCAGAAGAAATTGTCTTAGCAAAAGGGATTGTTGAGCGTATCGGCTTGAAGGATTCAATTGTCACAGTAAAATTTGGTGATCAAAAAGCTGAACAAGTTTTGGATATTGCTGATCATGTGCAAGCAGTAAAAATTTTGTTGGAAGACTTGCTCAAACACAATATTATTGCCGATTTCTCAGAAATCACAGGTGTTGGTCATCGTGTGGTAGCTGGTGGTGAAATTTTCAAGGATTCAGTTGTCATTACGGATGAAGTATTGCAACAAATTGAAGACCTATCTAGCCTTGCTCCACTTCATAACCCTGCCAATGCTGCTGGTATACGTGCCTTCAAGGATATCTTGCCTGAAGTGACAAGTGTGGCAGTCTTTGATACGGCCTTCCATTCGACAATGCCAGAGGTAGCTTACCGTTACCCAATCGCAAACAAATATTATGAAGAGAACCAAGTTCGTAAGTACGGAGCTCACGGGACTTCTCACTTCTATGTTTCACGTGAAGCAGCCAAATTGCTAGGCAAACCACTGGAAGAAATAAAAGTGATTACTGCCCACATCGGAAATGGTATTTCGATTTCAGCGATTGACGGAGGTAAATCTGTCGATACATCAATGGGCTTCACACCACTTGCAGGTCCTATGATGGGTACCCGTTCAGGTGATATTGACCCAGCAATCATTCCTTACTTGATTGAAAATGTAGAGGAATTAAAAGACGCGGCAGATGTGATCAACGTCTTGAACAAGCAATCTGGAATTCTTGGTATTGCCGAGAAATCAAGCGATATGCGTGATATTGAAGCTGGAGTGGCTGCAGGTGATGAAAAATGTATCCTTGCCTTCAATATGCTTGTCAATCGTCTGCAAAAATTCATCGGTCAATATTTTGCTGTTTTGAATGGTGCAGATGCCCTTGTCTTCACAGCAGGTATTGGAGAGAACTCTGTCAAAGTTCGCGAGGCAGTTGTCGCTGGGTTGACATGGTTCGGTATGGAATTGGATCCAGAAAAAAATGTTTTTGGCAATAGCGGAGAAATTTCAACAGCAAACTCACGAGTAAAAGTCTTAGTCATTCCAACAGATGAAGAGTTGGTTATCGCACGTGATGTAGAACGTTTGAAATAATCAGATATAGGAAAGGTCGGTGCTGAGTGCTGGCCTTTTTTCTATAGTTTTTTCAAATAATCTGCCATAGGTATAAGTAATTGGCCAGTCATTGAGAATTGTGTTACAATAGTGAAGCAAAGAAATTTGCACAGAGTAGATGGTTTGCGTCAAGTGTATGTGGATGGGATGTTGCCACATAACGAAGCTGATCTTTGCTGGCATCTGATGTCTCCTAGAGTAGGAACATTGGTCCTGGCTGAGAGTAGCGCGGTAAACCATTGCATCCGCTGTCGAATACACACGACAGCTCCATTTTTTGAAAAAGGAGCATTTTTTATGGAAAAGAAAATTCCAAAACTAACGGTGCAGTTGTTGACTGCTATTGCGATGACCCTTTCCTTGGTCATGATTGTGGAGAACTATTTCTCTATTCGTCTTTCAGATACCTTGCAGGTCCAGTTTACCTTCATTCCCAATACTATTTTGGGAGCTATTGCCGGTCCTGTTTGGGCAGCTATCTTTGTGGCGATTTCAGACCCAGTCTTTGTCTTGTTCAGTGGACAGAGCATGCTTTTTAGTTTTATATTGATTGAGGCGGTATCGGCTTTTATCTATGGCTGGTTCTTCTATCGAAAACCGCTAGACACCAAGAACAAGGCTGATTGGCTCTATGTTGCAGGGGTTGTTGTCTTGATTCAGGTTGTAATTTCCTTTATCATGACACCGATTGCCCTCCATTTCCATTTCGGAACACCTTGGATTGCCTTGTATAGCAGTCGTTTTATAAAAGCTATTTTTGAAATTCCATTACGCATTGTCGTGACCATGCTTGTCTTGCCAAGTTTACAAAAAATACCTGAATTGGCCAAGTTAATGGGTATTAAATAAAAACAGTTTCGAGTAACAGGTCATCCCCCTGTTGCTGCTTTTGTAGAGAGGGAATCATGAATTATCAAGCAACTCGTCAGTGGCTATCGAATCGCCCTGCATCAGATTTAGAAAATGGCGTTGCGCGTGTCAACTGGCTCTTGGAACGCTTGGACAATCCCCAACTTCAAGTGCCAACAGTTCACTTCGTAGGTACAAATGGCAAGGGTTCGACCTTGAATGCCTTACAGTCTATCTTACGGTCTTCGGATTACACCGTTGGCCGTTTTACCTCACCGTCTATCATTGATTTTCGAGAGCAGATTGTCTTTGAGCAGGAGATGATTTCAGAGGAAGATTTTGCGAGGATTGTGACAGACTTGCAGCCCTTGATTGAGGATTTGGACCAGACGGCTGGACTGGATGCTATCTCGGAGTTTGAGATTGTAGTAGTGGCTATGTTTGTCTACTTTGCTCACTACCAGCGTCCCGACATTCTCTTGGTGGAGGCGGGCATGGGAGGTTTGCAGGATGCGACCAATGTCCTTAATCCTCTAGCGGTAGTTTGTCCTTCCATCGGTTTGGACCATCAGGCTTTTTTGGGAGAGACCCACGCTGCTATAGCCCGTCACAAGGTTGCTGTCTTACGTGAGCGGGTTCCCCTCCTCTATGCGACCGACCAGCCAGAAGTGCTGGCAGTATTTGAGGAGTACGCTCGTCAGCTTCAGAGTCCGACCTATGCGGTAGGGCGGGAGATTCTTTTGGAAAATAGCAGAGCAGGCTTTGCGGTTTCAAGTCCCTTCGGCCGTGTAGAGGATTTAAGGCTACAGATGCAGGGTCATCACCAAGAGGTCAACGCAGCCTTGGCAGTGACAACAGCTCAGCTCATCAGACCTGATTTTCCAAAGATTACCAAAGAAACCATTAGCCAGGGCTTGTCCCAAGCCATCTGGCCGGGCCGCTTAGAATTGATGAAACCAAGGCTCATGATTGACGGAGCCCACAATAATGAAAGCATCGCCGTCCTGACAGAACTCTTGGAAGAAAAGTATGCTGACAGAGATATTGAAATTCTCTTTGCAGCCATCAATACCAAGCCAGTGGACCAGATGTTGTCCCAGCTTAGCCAATTTGGACCTGTCAGCGTTACGACATTTGACGATTTCAGAGCGGTACAGTTAGAAGATTATCCGTCAGGTTATGAACGAGTTCAGACCTATCAGGAGTGGTTGGAGCAGGCGGACTTGGACAATCCCAAAAAACTCTACCTGATTACAGGCTCGCTATATTTCATTACCTATGTGAGGAAGTACATTTTAGAAGAACTTGTATAGAAAAAAGGCTTTGCCGGGCATTCTACCTAGCAAAGTCTTTTGTTTTAATAGTTTTTAATCAAATCAACCGTTGAGCGGTCTAGCTTTTTTATGATGGCTTGCAAGAAGGCTTGAGCCTCTAAGAAGTCATCCATATTGTAGAGAGTTTGATGGGAGTGGATATAGCGGGCGCAGACGCCGATTGTTGTAGATGGCACACCCTGATTTTTCAGATGAGCAGCGCCAGCATCGGTGCCCCCCTTGCCGCAGTAGTATTGATATTTAATACCAGCTTCCTCAGCAGTTGTGAGGAGGAAGTCTTTCATATTTTTTAACATGATATGACCCGGATCGTAGAAACGAAGCAGGGTTCCGTCACCGATTTTGCCCTGGTCGCCATAAATATCGCCCGCAGGTGAACAGTCGACCGCCAGGAAAATATCAGGATTGAACTTAGTAGTAGAGGCATGAGCTCCACGTAGACCAACTTCCTCTTGGACATTGGCACCAGCGATTAGTTGGTTAGGCAGGGTTTGACCAGACAGACTTTCGAGCAACTCAGTGACCATGAGAACACCGAAACGATTGTCCCAAGCCTTGGAAATGACATTTTTACCGTTGGCTGATAGGATGGTCTCGTTTTTCGGAACCAAGACATCACCCGGGCGTACACCGTAAGACCAAGCCTCGTCGTAGTCAGCAAAACCAGCATCAAAAATAATATCGCCGATGGCTGGTAGACCCGGAGTATTTCCACCGCGAGAAAGGTGAGGTGGGACAGAGCCGGAAATGGCAGGGATTTTACGCCCGTCTTGCAAATGCAGGGTAAAGGCTTGACTGGATACGACCAGTGGGTTCCAACCGCCTAGTTCCACCACACGGAAGGTGCCGTCAGGCTTGATTTGGCTAATCATAAAGCCGACTTCATCCATGTGACCTGCAACCAAGATTCGCGGTGCTTGTTCAGCTGTCGTGTCCTTAATCCCAAAAATTCCACCCAAACCATCTGTTTCAATGCGGTCAACGTGAGGTGTGATTTTCTGGCGGATATGGTTGCGCACTTCACTCTCAAAACCAGGCAGGCTCTGCAATTCGGTCACTTCTTTAATCTTGTCAAAAAGGGTCATAACAAATTTCCTCCAATGATAACTTGCTACTATTTTACCATTTTTTATGATAAAATAGGGACCATGAATAAGAAAAAGGTAGCCGTGCTAGCCGGCTTAGTGGGGGCAGGTGTGCTCACCGCTAGCGCTCAATTTTACCGCAAGGTTCAGGAAGACCGTAAAAAGGCTCAGGCTCTCCAGCAGGTTCGGGCTTACTTCGCCGATTTGGGCAGCATTGCCACGGTCTATGTGGATGAAACCCAGTCCCAGTCCGACTATTTGGTAGGCGGGGTCATCATGGAAGATGGTCGCATTTTTCTATTTGAAAATACCAAAGGTGACATCACATTTGAGGAGGAAGTGAGATGATTTTTCCACAGAATTACGAGGAAGTGGCCGTGCTCGTCCAGTCTGGTCAGCGGACAGTTTTTCTCTTTATGACCAGCTGGTGTGGGGATTGCCACTATATCAAGCCGCATTTGCCAGCTATCGAGGCTGCTTTTCCCGACATGACCTTTGTCCAGTTAGATCGGGATGACTTCATGCCCCTGGCTCAAGAATGGAATATTTTCGGCATTCCTAGCTTGGTTGTCTTGGAAAATGGTCAGGAAATTGGACGCTTTGTCGATAAAAACCGTAAAACCAAGCAGCAAATCATTGACTTTTTAGAAGGATTACCAGTATGAAAAAAACAGTAAGTAAACTTGCTCTAGCCACTCTTGTGATTGGCCTGGTTGGAGCACCGATGACAGCTGCCCATGCAGACATTCAGACAGATGCCATCAATGAAAAATGGGGCAAGCCAACCATGGTATATGGCGGTGGTTTGTCAGATGCTCAAGTGACGGAGGTCAATAGTCTACTCAATATCAAGAATATTGAGAATGTCAGCCGTCAAGTGGTGCAGGGTCAGGATATGGACCAATATTTAGGGACTTCTGGTGCAGATACAGCCTCGCTCTTTTCATCTGTTTTGGTGCAGAAGCAGGAGTCAGGCAAGGGAGTTGTCGTTGACATCAAGACACCGCAGAATATCACCCTCATTACCTCAACTCAGTATGCTAATGCGGCCATTACCGCGGGAGCGACAGATGTCTTGATTGACGTTGCAGCTCCCATTCAGGTGACAGGTGAGTCTGCCTTGACGGGTGTTTACAAGGCTTTGGAGGCCAATGGCGAAACGGTAGATCCTGAGCGGACAGTGGTTGCCCAGCAGGAATTGGAAACCGTTAATGAAGTGGCGACTGCCCACGCAGGTCAAGAAAATTTTGACAGCTCTGCCTTTGACAAGGCTATCGCAGAAATCAAGACTGGCTTGGCAGAATACAAGGATTCTCAAGGTCAAATTGCCTCTGAGGACCAAATCAACACCATTATCAATGATGTCTTGAAACAAAATGGTCTGGATACAGTGATTACGGCTGATGAGATTTCCAAGCTGGTCACTTTTGCCAAAGCTTATCAGGAAACCAGTGCCATTGATTCGGAAGAAGTCGCTGCCCAGCTCAAGCAATTCAAGAGCCAGGCCGAGCAACAAATTTCAGATGCCTACAAAAATCTCCAGGATTCAGGCATTCTAGAGAAGATTGGTTCCTTCTTTGAGGGTCTTTGGAAGGGGCTTATCGGATTATTTTCATAACATAGAAAAGGTTGATAAATGATTTTTACATATAATAAAGAATATGTCGGTGATGTACTCATGGTCATCGTGGCTGATGGCAAAGGACAAGATGTAACAGTTGAACGCAAGGGCAAGGTTGCGCGTGTCTATATCGAGGAGACGGGGCAGACGGTAGCTTGGAATATTTTTGAAGTGTCTAGTCTGATTGATTTGAGCGGAAATGGTCAGGTCTTCTTGACAGACGAGCAGATTGCAGTCTTGAATGCAGAATTGAGTCAAGAAGGTTTTGCGGAAAGTTTGGTCAATGACAAGGAACCAAAATTTGTGGTCGGTC
This sequence comes from Streptococcus sp. P25B114, assembly GCF_053010325.1. NCBI lineage: Bacteria > Bacillati > Bacillota > Bacilli > Lactobacillales > Streptococcaceae > Streptococcus > Streptococcus sp. P25B114. The sequence goes on from NZ_JBRKNW010000022.1 coordinate 13,704, forward strand.
AGATTGTGGAATTGACACCGCACCCAGACAGCGACCACCTCAATATTTGTCAAGTCAACGTTGGCGACAAAACGGTGCAAATCGTAGCTGGCGCGCCAAACGCAGCCCAAGGCCTCAAAACCATTGTTGCCCTGCCAGGAGCTATGATGCCAAGCGGTAGCTTGATTTTCCCTGGTAAACTCCGTGGCGAGGACAGCTTTGGTATGATGTGTAGTCCGCGTGAATTGGGCCTGCCAAACGCACCACAAGTACGTGGTATTATCGAATTGGATGATAGCGCCGTCGTGGGCGATTCGTTTGAGCCTGCTAAACATTGGAAAAACTAAAAAAGAATTGGTCGCGTGCCAATTCTTTTTAGAACCTCCATTCACAAGAAAAGTATGTTTAGACAAGAGATAGTTTTTTGCCAATCAAGACCATTTTTTGATGGAATACTGACTGTATTTCGAGAAAAGCGAACGATGAGTGGCAGAAAACTAGCCTTGGCTAGAGATGCTGAGCTGTGAATGCAGGTTCTAGTATAGCCGTATTTGTTTTTCAATGGCTTGCTCAACTTCTGGTGCCAAAGCTTGGTGCGACTTGAGTTGGAAATAGATGCTGGATAGAAATCGTTGAATATTGAGCCAACGGAAATACTCAACCGGCTCTTGATTGGGGACATCTAATTGCTCCATCCATGTGGCTAGGGTTGAAGCCGAAACCTTTTGATTGAGGATGAGATAAACAGGTATCTGGACCAATCTCGTCTCTTCACCTGCTGAAAATGTGCTGTTTTGCTTGAGGCAGCAGTCTATAAGAGCTTGCCAAGCCTGCTCAAACTTGTCGGCTGGGAAGGCTTGGTGGCAGGTAGCAGCGAGGAGAAAATCCGCTCCATGGGCACCAGCATGCATCCAGCCCAGATTTTCATCGTAGCCACGCCAGTCATTTTCAAAAGTAAAAATGTCCAAGGCTTGTTCAAAGAGGATTTGGAGCTGGCTGTTAGTCAGGAAATTCTGATAGTGAGGACGGTCCTCATCTATGGCTATAATCAAAGCATAGAGCAGGCTGGCAAAACTGCGAGTTAGACTATCTTGTGAGAGAAGTTGCCTATGCTGGCTCTGTTCAAAAAGTTGCTGAGCCTGGTCTTTGATAATGATTTCATCCAGAAAAAGGTGGCAGAAACTGGCATAGACCAGCTGGTCACGAATGATAGGGTCAGGGTCTCCGATATGGTCTAAGAGCCAATTGATTTGCTCAGTGCTGTAATATTCATTGCTTTCTAACTTTTTTTCTAAAATTTCTTTCATTTTTTCCTTTCTTTTGCGAATAGATAGGTAGGAGGATAAAAAATGTACAATAAAGTTATTCTAATTGGTCGTTTGACGGCCCAGCCTGAGTTGACGCAGACGCCGTCGGGAAAAAATTTAACCCGCGTTACAGTTGCTGTCAATCGTCGCTTCAAGACAGAGTCTGGTGAGCGCGAAGCGGATTTCATCAATATCATTTTCTGGGGTAAATTGGCTGAAACCCTGGTGTCCTACGGTAGCAAGGGCAGCTTGATTTCCCTTGACGGAGAGCTCCGTACTCGTAAATATGAAAAAGATGGTAATAACCATTATGTGACTGAAGTCCTTGGAAACAGTTTCCAGTTGCTCGAAAGTCGTGCCCAACGCGCCATGCGTGAAAATAATGCTGGCGAAGACTTGGCTGACTTGGTTCTAGAAGAGGAGGATCTGCCCTTCTAACAGAAAGTGACAATTTATTGACGTCTCAAATATTTTCCCTATAAATAATGAAATAATGTCTGGTAAATCGGTCCTAGGACTGATGATAGGATGTGAAAAGTCGTTTATACTAATGTCAATCCTAAATATTTTTCATATCTCCTTAGAATGCCGGTGTAAGCTGGCATTTTTTGCGTCTGAACAACTGAAGGTACTTATTTTTATCCAAAAATGTGAGAATCAGTCTCAGGACGGATGTGAATAGTGGCTAAGTCGTTTATACTAATATCAATCCTAAATATTTTTCATAATCTCCTTAAAGAACGCTGGCGAAAGTTGGCGTTTTTTAGCGCCCTTTTTTACGTTCATTCCACCATTCGAGAAGGATAACCATAATTGATAGAACAATCACACCATAGAAGAAAAAGATAAACCAGTGGGGATGTAGAAAAAAGACAATCCAAATGGCCCAGAGTAGGTAGGCGAAAATGATTTTTCCCAGGAAGTTTAATTTCCGTTTCAAAAACCATTCTAAAAAACCTTCGTAGGTAGAATATCTGCTTTCCTGATAGTCTTTGTATAGATTTTTGAAGAATGTCATAGAGACCTCCTTTCCTAAGAAGAGTATAGCATATTCTCATAAGTAAGACTAGTCGGTTTTTCGTCCGACCTGGGACGGATTTCAAAAAAATTTGGTAGAATTTTCTTGACTATTTTTGACCAAGTGATACAATAAGAATTGTGAATTAGCACTCGCAATGTCAGAGTGCTAAAAATGAAGGAGGCATTGATATGTTGAAACCATTAGGCGATCGCATCGTTGTAAAAATCGAAGAAAAAGAACAGACAGTAGGGGGCTTTGTCCTTGCAGGAACTAGCCAAGCAGCGACCAAAGAGGCGCAGGTCTTGGCGGTTGGTCAAGGAATTCGCACCTTGAACGGAGAATTGATTGCACCGTCTGTTGCAGTCGGTGACAAAGTCTTGGTCGAGGCCCACGCTGGTCTGGAAGTCAAAGATGGTGAAGAAAAAGTGACCATTGTCCGTGAGGCGGATATTGTAGCAGTGGTTGAGTAAGATAGACTATGAAAGAACAGCTAAGTGAGATTCTTCAGAATTTTTTGCAAGCTAGCACGTCCGGAAGCTGTATAACTGCCTGGGAACAAGGAAACCAGCAGCAAATTTGGTTTCAATTGACGTCAGACAATATGCTAAACTTAGCTCTTCCAATTAAGAAACCTTGGTTTCAATCCTTGGAAACAGTCTTGCCGCCCTTGTTAGATGGTATGACAATTTTGGATTATCGCTCCAAACGATATATTACTTTAGATGTAACAGAACAATCACTAGAGCAAATTTGTGATTATCTTGTGGTCTACTTTGAACACTTTTTTGGGGATAATCTGATATTTTTATGGAAATTGGAATAAATATAGCACTTTATAATATTTAATTGATACAAAGGATGGAAATAAAATGGCAAAAGAAATTAAATTTGCAGCAGATGCGCGTGAGAGCATGGTACGCGGTGTCGATATTTTGGCAGACACTGTAAAAGTAACCTTGGGTCCTAAAGGCCGCAATGTAGTCTTGGAAAAAGCTTATGGCTCACCCTTGATTACCAATGACGGGGTAACCATTGCCAAAGAAATCGAGCTTGAAGATCATTTTGAAAACATGGGTGCCAAATTGGTATCGGAAGTCGCATCTAAGACCAACGATATTGCAGGTGACGGTACGACAACAGCGACTGTTTTGACCCAAGCTATTGTCCGTGAAGGCTTGAAAAACGTGACAGCGGGTGCCAACCCAATCGGTATCCGTCGAGGGATTGAAGCTGCGGTCGCGACAGCAGTGGATGCCTTGAAAGCGCAAGCTATTCCTGTTTCAAACAAGGCAGAAATTGCTCAGGTTGCGGCAGTTTCATCCCGTTCTGAAAAAGTCGGTGAGTATATTTCAGAGGCCATGGAGCGCGTGGGAACAGATGGTGTCATTACCATTGAAGAATCTCGCGGTATGGAAACAGAGTTGGATGTCGTAGAAGGCATGCAGTTCGACCGCGGTTATCTGTCTCAATACATGGTAACGGACAATGAAAAAATGGTGGCAGAACTGGAAAATCCATTTATCCTCTTGACGGATAAGAAGATTTCTCATATTCAAGAGATTTTGCCACTCTTGGAAAGCATTCTTCAAACCAATCGACCGCTCTTGATTGTAGCGGATGATGTGGATGGTGAGGCTCTGCCAACGCTTGTTCTTAATAAAATCCGCGGCACTTTCAACGTTGTAGCGGTTAAGGCGCCCGGATTTGGTGACCGTCGCAAGGCCATGTTGGAAGATATTGCTATCTTGACAGGCGGTACCGTGATTACAGAGGACTTGGGGCTGGACCTCAAAGATGCGACTATCGAGTCGCTTGGTCAAGCTGCCAAGGTCGTAGTTGATAAAGACGGCACAACTATTGTGGAAGGCGCTGGCAATCCTGAGGCTATCAGCAATCGTGTGGCAGTTATCAAGTCACAAATCGAGTCAACAACTTCTGAATTTGACCGCGAAAAACTCCAAGAACGCTTGGCTAAATTGTCTGGCGGTGTGGCAGTAATTAAGGTCGGCGCGGCAACTGAGACTGAGTTGAAAGAAATGAAACTCCGTATCGAAGATGCCCTCAACGCAACCCGTGCTGCGGTCGAAGAAGGAATTGTAGCCGGTGGTGGTACAGCTCTTGTCAACGTGATTGACAGCGTGGCTAAGTTGGACTTGTCTGGTGATGATGAGACAGGTCGCAATATTGTTCTGCGTGCCTTGGAAGAACCAGTTCGTCAGATTGCTTACAATGCTGGTTACGAAGGCTCTGTTGTGATTGACAAGTTGAAACATTCTGAGCTTGGCACAGGTTTCAACGCTGCAACAGGTGAATGGGTCAATATGATGGAAGAAGGAATTATCGACCCTGTTAAGGTGACTCGTTCAGCTCTTCAAAATGCGGCATCTGTTGCAAGTCTCATCTTGACTACCGAGGCAGTTGTTGCCAACAAACCAGAACCAGCTGCTCCAGCTATGCCAGCAGGTATGGATGGCATGGGTGGCATGGGCTACTAAAGAGAAACAAATAAAAACTTGGTCACCTGGCCAAGTTTTTTGATACAGAGAAAATCCTTATCTGCCCCAGACGAGGAAAGTAGAGATTCATGGACATTGCCATGTCTTAGTCACAATCCAAATAAAAATAGATGTCAGCCTTGCTTTCTTGAGCAGTTCCTTTGTAGACCCTGGTATCTAGACCACCAATTTCAAAACTGACCTTTTGGTAAAATTGACAGGCGATGAGATTGTTGTCTTGAGCGATGGTATAAATTCCCTGGTAACCTTTTGACTGAGCAATTTCCTTGGCCTTGTCTATCAGCATGCTAGCCAGTCCTTGTTGGCGATAGTCTGCATAAACCTTTAGGTCGTGGAGGTAGATATACTTGAATAGCGGTTTTTGTAGGATAGCCAAGCCGACACATTTGTTGTCATCGTAGGCGCCGATGAAGATATGGCTATCCTGTATTTGTTCAAAATCGTAGTTTTCATCAGGAAAGGTCACCCATTCGGTTGACTCAAAAAGGACTGCTTGGCTGGACCAAGCCTGGTTCTGATAGGATGGGATAAGCCGACCAATCAGAAGGAAGGGGTGATTGGGGATGTTGATATCTTGCTAGTTTTCGTGGGTGATTTCTTTAATGCTAATCATGTTCGTCCTCATTTTATGTTGATTGACCTATTATAGCATGTCATCACTTTTGATGGAAAGAGCATGCATCTTGTTGATTGGATAAAATATACCCTAGAGAGTTTTTTCTGTTACAATAGAATCATATTTTTTTGTGGAGGTGTCGGATGAAGGTTGGTCTGGTTTTAGAGGGTGGCGGTATGCGTGGGCTCTACACGGCTGGTGTGCTAGATGCGTTTTTGGATGCAGGCATCAAGGTGGACGGGATTGTCAGTGTATCGGCTGGAGCGCTTTTTGGTGTCAATTTTCTATCCAAGCAACGTGGGAGAGCCCTCCGCTACAATAAGCGTTTCATCAAGGACAAGAACTATATGAGTTTGCGGTCTTGGTTGCTGACGGGTAATGTGGTCAACAAGAATTTTACCTACTACAAGGTGCCTATGGAGCTGGACAAATTTGACCAAGAGGCCTTTGCCAAGTCTGGCGTGCCTTTCTATGTGACAGTGACCAATGTCGAAACAGGTCTTCCTGAGTATTACAAAATTGACCATGTCTTTGAGCAGATGGAGCTCTTGCGAGCCAGCTCAGCTCTTCCAGTGGTCTCAAAAATTATCGAAGTTGATGGGAAAAAATATTTAGACGGTGGTCTTTCGGACTCCATCCCTGTGGACTTTGCTAGAAGCCTGGGGTTTGACAAATTGATTGTGATATTGACACAACCCATTGATTACCGCAAGAAGCCCTCTAGCGGGCGGGTTTACCGCTTGCTTTACAAGAAATATCCCAAGTTTGTGGCGGTGGCTTTAAAACGTTACCAGCATTACAATGATACGGTTGAAAAGATTATCCAGTTGGAACATCAGGGTCAGGTTTTTGCAGTCCGCCCTCAAAAGTCGCTCGAAATAGGACGTTTGGAAAAAAATCCAGTCAAATTTGACGAGATTTATGGGCTGGGTCTGGCGGACGGGGAGAAAGCTGTGGCGGGATTGATGGGGTATTTGGGAAATGAAGAGTAATGAGCAGGAATCCCCCGTGATTTCTACCTTTTTTCTTTCCTTATTTCGTGATATAATAGTAAAGATAATTTATTGACATGGAGAAATGATATGAGCTTCTACAATCACAAGGAAATCGAGCCCAAATGGCAGGAATTTTGGGCAAAAAATCATACTTTTAAAACGGGAACAGATGCAGATAAGCCAAACTTTTATGCCCTAGATATGTTCCCTTATCCGTCTGGTGCGGGCTTGCACGTTGGTCACCCTGAAGGCTATACGGCGACGGACATTCTCAGCCGTTATAAGCGTGCCCAAGGCTACAACGTTCTTCACCCAATGGGTTGGGATGCCTTCGGTCTGCCAGCGGAGCAATACGCTATGGACACGGGAAATGACCCAGCTGACTTTACAGCAGAAAACATTGCTAACTTCAAACGTCAGATTAACGCCCTTGGCTTTTCTTACGACTGGGACCGTGAGGTTAATACGACTGATCCTAACTACTACAAGTGGACCCAGTGGATTTTCACTAAGTTGTATGAAAAAGGCCTGGCCTACGAGGCAGAAGTGCCTGTCAACTGGGTGGAGGAATTGGGAACAGCTATCGCCAACGAAGAAGTCCTTCCTGACGGAACTTCCGAGCGTGGCGGCTACCCAGTTGTCCGCAAACCAATGCGTCAATGGATGTTGAAAATCACTGCCTACGCAGAACGCTTGCTCAACGACCTAGATGATGTTGATTGGCCAGAGTCAATCAAGGATATGCAGCGCAACTGGATCGGAAAGTCAACAGGTGCCAATGTGACCTTTAAGATCAAGGACACAGACAAGGACTTCACTGTTTTCACAACTCGTCCAGATACCCTTTTTGGTGCGACCTACGCTGTCCTTGCCCCTGAGCATGACTTGGTTGATAGCATTACATCGCCTGAGCAAGCAGAAGCAGTAGCAGAGTACAAACGCCAAGCTTCTCTCAAATCAGACCTTGCTCGTACAGACCTTGCCAAAGACAAGACAGGTGTCTGGACAGGTGCCTATGCTATTAACCCAGTCAATGGTCGTGAAATTCCGATCTGGATTTCAGACTATGTGTTGGTTAGCTATGGAACAGGTGCTATTATGGCTGTCCCTGCCCACGACGAACGTGACTGGGACTTTGCTAAACAGTTTGGTTTGGACATCATTCCAGTTCTGGAAGGTGGCAATGTAGAAGAAGCTCCTTATACAGAGGACGGTGCCCACATCAATTCAGACTTCCTAGATGGTCTTAATAAGGAAGAAGCCATTGCCAAAATGGTGGCTTGGTTGGAAGAAAATGGTCTCGGTCAGGAGAAAATTTCTTACCGCCTCCGTGACTGGCTCTTCAGCCGTCAACGTTATTGGGGTGAGCCGATTCCAATCATCCACTGGGAAGACGGCACTTCCACAGCCGTACCAGAAAATGAGTTACCTCTGGTATTGCCAAAAACCTCTGACATCAAGCCGTCAGGTACAGGGGAATCGCCGCTAGCCAACCTGACTGACTGGTTGGAAGTGGTACGTGAAGATGGTGTCAAAGGTCGCCGTGAGACCAACACCATGCCACAATGGGCGGGCTCTAGCTGGTACTACCTCCGCTATATCGACCCGCACAATGACGAGAAATTGGCAGACGAGGAGCTTCTCAAAGCTTGGTTGCCAGTGGACATCTACATCGGTGGTGCCGAGCACGCAGTCCTTCACTTGCTCTATGCTCGCTTCTGGCACAAGTTCCTCTATGACCTTGGTGTTGTGCCGACCAAAGAGCCTTTCCAAAAACTCTTTAACCAAGGGATGATTTTGGGGACTAGCTACCGTGACAACCGCGGAGCCCTTGTAGCGACCGACAAGGTGGAAAAACGCGACGGTTCCTTCTTCCACGTGGAAACGGGTGAGGAGTTGGAGCAGGCACCTGCTAAAATGTCCAAGTCCCTTAAAAATGTGGTCAACCCAGACGATGTGGTTGAGCAGTTCGGTGCGGACACCCTCCGTGTCTACGAGATGTTCATGGGTCCACTTGACGCTTCTATCGCTTGGTCAGAAGAGGGTCTCGAAGGCAGCCGTAAGTTCCTTGACCGTGTTTATCGCCTAATTACAACGAAGGAAATTTCTTCGGAAAATAGCGGAGCGCTTGATAAAGTCTACAATGAAACTGTGAAGACGGTGACAGAGCATATTGAAGACTTGAAATTCAACACGGCTATCGCCCAGCTCATGATTTTTGTCAACGCAGCCAACAAGGAAGACAAGCTCTATGTTGACTACGCCAAAGGCTTTGTCCAATTGATCGCTCCATTTGCGCCACACTTGGCAGAAGAACTCTGGCAGGGTCTTGCAAATACAGGCCAGTCAATCAGCTATGTCGCATGGCCAACATATGATGAAAGCAAACTAGTAGAAAGCGAAGTGGAAATCGTTGTCCAAATCAAGGGCAAGGTAAAAGCCCGCTTGACCGTAGCCAAAGACCTAGCACCAGCTGAACTTGAAAAAGTTGCCCTTGCAGATGAAAAAGTCCAAGCTGAAATCGCTGGTCAAACAGTGGTCAAGGTGATTAGTGTTCCGAATAAACTAGTTAATATTGTTGTGAAATAAACTCGCTTATTAGCCCTATTTCCGATTTACAACAGTCTATTCCTAGACTGTTGTATCCGAATAAATTAGTAAACGTCGTTGTGAAGTAAACTGACTTCCGTCAGTTCTTATTTCCCACCTCAGCAATCTCTCCCAAGGTTGTCTGAGCCAAATAAACAGTTAAGCAAAGCGACTGGTTTCTTTTCTAGCTTATCGACATATACAAAAAAACGACTTCCGTGCGAAAAACGGGAGTCGTTTTGCTGTTATTACAGTTTTTCATTGACATAGCGGACGAAGTAATTCCACCAAGAGACGGGCCAAATATCAGCCTTGACTTCTTTTTCGATGACCATTTCAAGGCTTGGTTGTTCTTGAATGTAACCCTTGCCGATCAAGTCGGAGTCATGGAGCCACAGTCTTCCGGCTGGTGTTCCTTTTTTAAGTGGTGCCTCAAGAGGGCCTTCGACTGATTTAAAAGAAGCGGTTGGCAATTCGACAGCCGAGCGTTTGATTGGAATTCTAAAGTCTCTTTGGGCAACAACTGGACTAGTGTCGACGCGCCCATTGAAAATCTCAATAGAGCTGTCATCAAAGGCTTGCCCCTGCCCTAGATAGGTAATAGATTGGAAATGCTGGGCAACATAGTTGAGCAAATTGGTCGTTGCGATATAGCGGTAATCGGGATCAATATCGCTGTGGTCGGCGTTGAGGATAACCGTCAGGACACGCATATTTTGCTGGTCAACAGTTGTCACCAGGGAGGCGCCAGCAGTAGCAGAGTATCCCGTTTTCAAACCATCTACACCTGCACGCTGATAGGGTTTACCTTCCAACATCCCATGCCCACCATAATAGGTATGCCCATCCATGGTTAAGCTTTGTTGGCTGGTGATGTCCAGTACCTGAGGATGATCCAAGACCAGACGACGGGCAATAAGGGCGATTGCCGCAGCAGAAAATTTATTTTCATCCTCTTTACCAGTGCCGGGATAGCGTTCATCCCCGAGGTAGGAATTATTCAAGCCAGTCGCATTGACAATCGTGGCATCACCAATACCCCAGGATTGGACTTTTTCTCTCATCAAATCCACAAAGGCTTTCTCACTACCTGCCACCTTCTCAGCCAGAGCAATTGTTGCGCTATTGGCAGAAACAATCAATGATGCCCGGAGCAGCTGTTCGACCGTGTATTCCCTACTTTCTAAAAGAACGTTACTGATTTCTGTATTGAGAGTCAGCTTATAGGGAAAATCAGATATGGCCACAGGGCTGTCCATTGTCAATTTTCCTTCTTCAATAGCTTCATAGACCAAGTAGGCCGTCAACAACTGACTGATAGAAGCAACGCTGGCTGGGCTATGGGCATTTTTTTCGTATAAAATTTTTCCTGTTTCGACTTCAATAGCGATGGCATGCTCAGCTGCCGCCTGGTAAACCTGCTCCTCGGCCAGACTGGTTTGGCCTCCTAGAATAATGGAAAGTAGAAAAACTATCAAGAATGAACTGTATTTTTTCATATAAAATTCCTTTTTAATCGATTATTTCCTATTATATCATATTGTAAAGGGGCTAGACACATGAAAAAAGGCTAGAAATTATTAGAAAATATAGAAAATTTGGTTTTTTACAAAATTTTCTGACAAAAACGCTTTCTTTAATAAAATTTTATGATATAATACTATTCATAGACATAAATCTATGTCCCAAAAAAAAGAAAACAGAGGTGTTTTATGAAAAAGACAACAAAACTCTTTGCCTTAGCAGGTATCACACTCTTATCTGCATCTGTTTTAGCAGCTTGTGGTGCTAAGTCGTCATCAAGTTCATCAGAACAAAACTTGTCATTCCCAGCAGATGTTTCTCAAGATGGAACAGCTGTTTCTGGTGCTCAATTAAATTATGCTTGGGTATCTCCTACAACTTCTTCAGGTCTTTTGATTGACGAGCTGACTGAAAATACAACTGACTCAACATTTGGTGGAATGGTTGATATTTCAATGTTTGGTTACGATGGAGATCGTAAGTTGGACGATTCAGGTCTTGCTAAAGCTGAATTTGATGTAGAAGGTAAAAAAATCACTGTTAGCTTGACTGGTAAAGACTACAAGTGGTCAGATGGTGAACCATTCACAATCAACGACTATATCTTCACAATCAAGTCATTGGCAAGCAAAGACTATACCGGTGTGCGTTTTGATGATAAATTCTTGAACATTGAAGGTATGCAAGAATTTGTTGACGGTAAAGCATCAGACATTTCAGGTATCAAGAAAATCGATGATTATACAGTTGAACTGACTGTGAAAGAAATGTCACCTTCTATGATGTATGCCGGTGGTGATGTACCTGCCTATATCCAACCAGAACACATCTATAAAGATATCCCGGTAGCAGATTGGGAAAAGAGCGAGTACTCACGTACTGCTAAACTTGTAGGTATGGGACCTTGGAAAATCAAGGAAATCGTAAACGGTGAGTCTATCACTTACGTTCCAAACGAACACTTCTTCAAGGGTACAACACCAAAAACAAGTTCATTGAAAATTGATATTGTCTCTCCTGATACTATCGTTTCTGAAATGAAGGCTGGTAACTACGATATCGCAGATATGCCTGTTGACCAGTTGGATTCATATAAAGATGCTTCTAACTTGAACATCGTTGGATCTTTGGATTCAGTTTACGAATATATTTCATTCAACCTTGGTAAATATGACGAAGCTGCTGGCAAGAACGTTATGGATGAGAATGCTAAGATGAATGATGTGAAACTTCGTCAAGCGATTGCCTATGCGATTGATACCAAAACTGCTGGTGAGTCATTGTACAATGGTCTATACCACCCAGCAAACTCATTGATTATCTCATTCTTCGGCGATATTCATGATTCTGAATTGGCAGGCTATACATACGATCCAGAAAAAGCTAAGAAACTCTTGGATGAAGCTGGCTACAAGGATACAAACGGTGACGGCATTCGTGAAGGTAAAGACGGTAAAGAATTCAAAATCACTTTCGCAGCTCGTAAACGTACAGAAGCGAACGAAGCACTTGTACAACAATACATTGCTTGGTGGAAAGAAGTTGGCTTGAATGTTGAATTGTACACTGGCCGTACTGTTGAAGTAAATACTTTCTACGATGCACTTAAAGCAAACGACCCTGCAATTGATATGTATGCTGGTGGTTGGTCTACTGGTTACGATCCAGACCCAACAGGTACTTGGGGTCCTATCGCTGCCTTCAACATGTCACGTTTCGTATCTGAAGAAAATACGAAATTGTTGGATGCAATTAGTTCTACTGCTTCATTCGATGAGAAAACAAACCTTGAAAACTACAAGGCTTGGCAAAAGTATGCACACGAGCAAGCATTTGCGATTCCAACATTTGAATCTGAGTCTATTACAGCATTGAACAAGCGTGTGAAAAACTATGATTCTAACTATGGTTCAGCTTCAGGTAAAGGTATTGCCCTTGAAAATATCGAATTGACAGCTGATAAAGGTGTAGCGGCAGAATAGTCTTATAAAGAAGATAAAAGAAGATAATAGAATCTGAAAAAGCCAACTTGGTTGGCTTTTTTCAGATTGCTATTGGAATTTTCTGATAATTATGGTATAGTAGAACCAGTATACAAAAAATGATTGATGTCATTTTTAGTTTTTAGTAAACGCTATCAAATTCTATATAGACTTGATGGATTTATTAATAAAGATATAAAAGATCAGTTTTCATAGACTTAAGGATATTTGATTTGAAGGATGAAAGAAGTTGAATGAACTGATGAACAAAGGAGGAAAAAGCGTGGCTAATGAAAAACCGCTTTTAGACATTAAGGATTTGCACGTTGGATTCCGCATCGGTGATGATTATTTTGATGCAGTTGACGGTGTTGATATTACCTTACAAAAAAATGAAATCCTAGCGATTGTTGGGGAATCTGGTTGTGGTAAATCAACTTTGGCAACAACAATTATGGGGCTACATAATCCATTAAATACCAAAATTACAGGTAGCATCCAGTACAATGATATGGAATTAATTGGGATGGACGAGGCCAAGTACAATACGGTGCGTGGAAATGATATTGGTATGATTTTCCAAGATCCCTTGGCATCTTTAAATCCGTTGATGACCATTGGTGCACAGATTGATGAAGCGCTATTCTATCATACAGACTTGGATGCCAATGCCCGTACGGAGCGTGTTTTGGAATTATTAGCTCAAGTAGGTATTCCAAATCCTAAGCGTACATTTAAGCAGTATCCACATGAGTTGTCAGGTGGTATGCGTCAGCGCATCATTATCGCCATGGCCCTATCTTGTAAACCTCCGATTATTATTGCCGATGAACCGACAACGGCCTTGGATGTAACTATTCAGGCACAGATTTTGGATTTGTTAAATGATATTCAAGCAGAAACAGGGTCAGGTATTATTTTGATTACTCACGACCTAGGAGTAGTGGCAGAAACGGCAGACCGTGTAGCAGTTATGTACGGTGGTCAGTTTGTAGAAGTTGCTCCTGTTGAGGAACTCTTTACCAATCCTAAACATCCATACACTCGTTCTCTCTTGAAATCAAATCCGCAATCAGAAAATGAAGGCGGTGAGTTGCATGTAATTGACGGAATTGTACCGCCAATTACAAAGATGCTGCGTAAAGGTTGTCGATTTGCACCACGTATTCCGTGGATTGAAGCAGCAACACACGAAGAAAATCCGGTTATGCATGAAGTTGGACCTAACCATTTTGTACGTTGTACTTGCCATGAAACATTCTATTTTGAAGGGGAGGCCTAATAGTGGGATTTATTGAAGTAAAAGATTTAAAAGTCCATTATCCAATTCGTAGTGGCTTCTTTAACCGTGTTACTGATCATGTTTATGCTGTGGATGGTGTAAACATTGAAATCGAAGAAGGTAAGACATATGGTCTGGTTGGTGAGTCAGGATCAGGAAAATCAACGATTGGTAAAGCAATTATTGGTTTAGAGCGTGCCACTTCAGGACAAATTATTTATGAAGGACAAAATGTAACCAACAAATCACGTGGAAAAAAAGGCAACTTTAATCGTGATGTTCAGATGATTTTCCAAGATTCACTTTCAAGTTTCAATCCGAAAAAACGTATTTTGGACATCATTGCAGAACCAATTCGTAACTTTGACCGACTTTCACCAGATGAAGAAAAGAAAAAAGTTCTTCAGCTCTTGGATACAATTGGTCTCAATGAAGAAGCTTTAATTAAGTATCCTCATGAATTCTCAGGTGGTCAACGTCAACGGATTGGAGTAGCTCGTGCCTTGGCTAGTAACCCACGTTTGATTATTGCTGATGAGCCAGTTTCTGCCTTGGACTTGTCTGTTCAAGCTCAGGTCTTAAACTATATGAAACGTATCCAAGATGAATTTAAACTTAGCTATCTCTTTATTTCTCATGACCTTGGTGTGGTACAGCACATGTGTGATGAACTCTTCATTATGTACCGTGGTCGTTTTGTAGAAACAGGAAATAAACATGATATTTATAGTATTCCACAGCATATCTACACCAAACGTCTCTTGTCAGCGATTCCATCAATTGATCCGGTGAATCGTTTGAAAAATAAGGAAAAACGTTTGGCTGCAGAAAAGGAGTACCAAGAAAAACAAGGTCAGTACTATGATGAAAACGGTCGTGTATACGATTTAAAAGCTTTTTCAGCAACTCATCAAGTAGCCCTTCCAGAAGGAGGTAAGAACTAAGATGTGGAAAACAGTATTACGACGTTTACTCATGATGATTCCTCAGATTATCATTCTGAGTGTCATTGCATTCTTTGTTGCAAAAATGATGCCTGGTGATCCATTTACCGGTATGATTGACCCTAATATTGACCCTGCTATTATTGAACAAAAACGGATTGCAGCGGGATATTATGATCCAATTCCGGTTCAATATATTCGCTGGGTAGGAAATCTTTTGCAGGGTGATTTTGGACAAAGCTTCCTCTTTAAGCAACCAGTTATCGATGTGATTATGCAGCGTTTGAATAATACAATTTGGTTATCATTGCTTACCATGATTTTGACCTATGCCATTGCCCTTCCTTTAGGTATGATTGCGGGTCGTTATCAAAATTCACTTGCTGATAAAGTCATTGGTGTTTACAATTTCTTGACTTTCTCAACGCCAACTTTCGTGTTTGCAATCTTGATGCTCTGGTTATTTGGTTTTAGTTTAGGTTGGTTTCCAACACGTGGTTCTATCGGTGGTGGGGTAGAAGGATTTGCAGCTATATTAAGTCGTCTCCATCATATGATTTTGCCGGCGATTACCATGGCCATCTTATCTACAACTGTAACTATTCAATACCTCCGTACCGGAATTATCGATGCGAAGAGTCAGGACTATGTCCGTACAGCTCGTGCTAAAGGTGTGCCGGAACGCGTGGTATACAACCGTCACATTTTCCGTAACTCTATTTTGCCTATTGCATCATTCTTGGGTTACGAATTGACAGGTTTGATTGGTGGATCTATCTTTATCGAAAATATCTTTACCTATCCTGGTATTGGTCAATTGTTCTTCAACTCTATCTCAAGCCGTGATTACAGTGTCATCTTGGCCCTCTTGTTAATCTTTGGTATGGGAACTTTGTTGGGAACTTTGATTTCAGATATTATCATGAGTATTGTAGATCCACGTATCCGTGTGAAATAGAAGGAGGAGCAAGGTGAGTAAAGAAAATAAAAAACAAGTACAATCAGCTTCAACTCCTCCAGGTGGTTTTCGTGTCATTGCACGAGAATTTATGAAGGATAAGCTGGCTTTGACTTCATTGATTATCTTGGTAACAGTTCTTTTAGGTGTTTTCATTGGAGCATTGATTTTAGATCAAGAACAAGTGATGAAAGTCAATCTTTTAGGGCGTTATTTGGAACCAGGAGTTGATGGTTATATCTTAGGAACCGATGAAGGTGGTAAAGATATCTTTGGCCAGTTGATTATCGGTGCCCGTAATTCGATTATTATTGGTTTTACCATTACTATTATTACTAGTATTGTTGGTATCTCAGTTGGTCTAATCTCAGGTTATTATGGTGGTCGTTTAGACGGTTTCTTGATGCGAATTGTAGATTTCATTATGATTTTGCCAGTAACCATGCTTATTATTGTTTTTGTAACAGTAATTAAAAACTACACCATCTATCACTTTATTTTGATTATGAGTGCCTTTTATTGGACAGCCAAGGCCCGTCTCTTCCGTACAAGAACCTTGTCAGAGGCAAGCTTGGATTATGTCAATGCATCCAAAACACTTGGAACAAGCGACTTTATGATTATGTTCCGTGAAATTCTGCCAAACTTGAGTTCATTGATTATCGTTAACTTGACACTCAACTTTGCAGGTAATATTGGTATTGAAACCTCATTGACCTATCTTGGATTTGGTCTCCCATCGACTGTCCCAAGTTTGGGTACCTTGATTTCAAATGCCCGTAACGCGGATATCTTGGAAAACAAGACTTGGATTTGGTTGCCAGCAGCCATCTTCATCTTGGTCATGATGCTTTGTATCAACTATGTCGGTCAAGCCTTCCAACGTGCTGCCGATGCCAAACAACGTTTGGGTTAAACAAAAATATAAGAGTTCCTTCGGGAACTCTTTTTCTGTTATAATGGAAGTATGGAATTTACATTAGAAGAAAAAGAACGCTTCATGCGGGCTGCATTGGAGGAAGCAGAAAAATCACTTGCCAAGGATGAGATACCGATTGGATGTGTAATTGTCAAAGATGGTAATATTATTGGTAGAGGTCACAATGCGCGTGAGGAACTGAACCAGGCAATCATGCATGCGGAAATCATGGCCATCCAAGAAGCTAATCACTTTGAAGGGAACTGGCGTTTGCTAGATACAACCCTTTTTGTAACCATTGAACCCTGTGTTATGTGTAGCGGGGCCATCGGACTAGCCCGAATCCCACAAGTTATCTACGGAGCCCCAAATCAAAAATTTGGTGCAGCAGGTAGCCTATACAATGTATTGCGAGATACACGTCTCAATCATCGAGTTGAAGTCGAGTCGGGAATCTTGGAAGATGGCTGCGCAAAAATCATGCAGGACTTCTTCAGACAACGGCGCGCCAAGCAGTCAGAGTTGAAAGAAAAAGCAAGCCAAGGAACAGATTTATAGCCCGGCAGACAGTTAGAATAAGGCAATAGGTAATTTTTTCAAAAAAAATTTTAAAAAGTTATTGACAGTATTAGATATAGATGATAGAATAATGAAGTTGTCTCGTGAGGGACTGTTGGCGAAGCAGAAACGAAAAAAAGTTTCAAAAAGTAGTTGACAGGAAATCAGGGATGTGATATACTGATATAGTTGTCGCAAGCGACGACAAGACCTTTGAAAATTAAAGAAGACGAACCAAACGTGCAGGGTGATTTATAGCAATATAAATCGTCAATGACAAAAAAACAATAAACGGATAAGCCAGAGTGCTTAGTCGGACAAACTAATTTTAATGAGAGTTTGATCCTGGCTCAGGACGAACGCTGGCGGCGTGCCTAATACATGCA
>NZ_JBRKNW010000023.1:0-30683 GCF_053010325.1 Streptococcus sp. P25B114
CACCATTAGCTGACCAAACTGGAACTACAACACTGGAAACTGTTGATGGAACATTAGAAAGTGCCACGTTGAAACCTGTTGCTGTATTGGTAACACTAGCCGATACCTTACCTGCGATAACAGTTGCTTTTGGCGTTTCGGCTGGCTTGGCTACTGCCGGTGTAGTTGCTGGTTTAGAAGCTTCGGCTGGTTTTGGCGCTGGGGTCGTTGCTGGCAGACCTGCATGTTTCTTATAATAGTCAGAAATTCCTTTGACAATTCCATCAACCAATTTTTCCTGATAAGCTGCGGACGAGATTTTTGCTGACTCTGCACTATTGGACATATAGCCCAACTCTAGCAAGACCGCGGGAGCAGTCGTCTCACGCAAGACCTGGAAAGTTCTCCGCATCACTCCACCGTTTCGAGCACCAGTATTGGTAATTAGATTAGATTGGATGCTGTTTGCCAAACTTGCACTCAAATTTATGCGCTGAGCATCATTGTGATACTGGCTATTGATTCGCGCAGGATACTCTGGAAAATACTGATAATAGTAAGTCTCAATCCCATTAGCAGAAGGAGACGTCGAAGCATTAAAATGAATACTTACAAAAATATCTGAAGAAGTCCGATTGGCTTTTTCAGAACGCGGCAATA
This sequence comes from Streptococcus sp. P25B114, assembly GCF_053010325.1. Classification (NCBI taxonomy): domain Bacteria; kingdom Bacillati; phylum Bacillota; class Bacilli; order Lactobacillales; family Streptococcaceae; genus Streptococcus; species Streptococcus sp. P25B114. The sequence goes on from NZ_JBRKNW010000023.1 coordinate 640, forward strand.
AACCAACAGAGCTATCTGCCGTTCGAGTCAATTCCACTCGGAAACCTTGCGCTTCAAGCTTTGATTTTACACGATTCTGAATCTGTAGGTTCAAATCCTTTTCATTTTTACCAAAATAAACGGCACCGGGATCACTACCACCATGTCCTGCATCTAAGTAGACAACTTTATTGAAGACATTGTACTGCCCTTGAGATGCTGAACCACTGGATACTGATGTCGTAGATGCGGATGGCTGAACAGGCGTATTTACGGGCGTTGTCGGCGCAACCGTTCCTACAGAAACATAGCGTCGATTTCCACCATAAGAAATGTAGCTTAACCATTTATGCTGGTCCGCAGTTACCACACTGTCATAATTAACCGTTTGCCCCTTTTCATAGCGTGCCAAATCTGGACTTGAAATCTTTGGCTCACTCTTAACACCTGTAGCCTGAGTAAAGACATAACTACCTGAAGGTGCTACATTTGGGGCTACTGGTTCTGTTGATGCTACAGTTGGCGTCGTTTGGCTTACTTGATTTGAAACAGCTTGGGTGCTCCCTGACTGTGGCATCGATCTCAAAGAGGTCGTTCCTGTCGTGTCAGTTGGTTGAGTCACTGCTTCCGCTGTCGCTTCTGTGGTTACCGTAGTTTCTGTGGCAGCAATAGGATCAACTGAAGGAGCAGTCGCTACCGTTGATGTTGAAGGCGTAATCACTGGACTAACATCCGACGAAACCGGCACTTCTTCAGCAGATGCTGTTTGAGTGGCCATAAAGGACACGCTTGCCAATAAAACAGAAGCAGCACCAAATGAATACTTCCGAATCGAAAAACGTTGTTTTTGATCAAATTTCATATAAATCTCCTATGTGTACAAACATATCTATCAACAATCACAAGCTAAATCTGGTATCAAAACGTCCATATCAATTCGACACCACATTTTGTTGTGAGCACAAAAACTTCTGCCAACATTCTACCATATATAGAAAAAACTTGCAATGATAAACAACTATTCTGTAACTATTATTTCGTTTAAACATTCTACTACAAAATTTGCTGCCTACAGAACCTCTTTTTTTAAAAATCAACGAGAACCTCAGTTTGGTAAAGGGCTATTTTTTACATAAAAAATAGCCTGAATACAGGCTATCCACTCCCTACAATTCCTCAGCTATCTTATTAATTTTCCGCAGGCGGTGATTGACACCGCTCTTGGTAATCGGGTTGGTCAAGCTATCCGCCAATTGCTGGATAGAATAGTCAGGATGCTGGATGCGGAGCTGGGCCACTTCCTGCAAATCTCCAGGCAACTGGTCCAGTCCAATGGTCTCCATAATCTTACTGATATTGTTAATGGTTTTCATGCTAGCAGTGACTGTCTTGGCAATATTGGCCGCCTCGGCATTAGTCGCACGATTGAGATCGTTTCTGGCCTCGCGCAGGAGCTTGACATTTTCAAACTCGGTCTTTGCCTCTTCTGCCCCAATGACCAGGAGGAAATCCATGATATCCTCGGCTCGTTGCAAATAGGTAATGGTCCCTTTTTTTCGTTCAATCACCTTGGCATCCAGCAGAAATTTCTGCATCAAGTCCGCCAAGTCAAGAGCATGGTCGCTGTAGACCGAGGCAATTTCCAGCTGGTACTTACCTTTTTCAGGGTCCTTGACAGAGCCCGCCGCCAAAAAGGCACCACGCAGATAGGCCTGGCTCCAGGAATCATTTTCCAATACCAGCGGTGAAATCCCCGTCTCCAAGCCGAAAAAGCTATCTGCCAGATAGAGGTCGTTGAGAATATCATTGACCCCGTCCTCGATATGAACAGAATAAATCCTATTCTTTCTAAGGTTTTGCCGTTGGTGGTGACGGATTTCCGCCTTAATCTGGTAAAAGGTCTGGAGCATTTCATAGACATGCCGAGCAATCTTGGCATTTTCAGTCGTAATGGACAGGGTCAAACCTGACGATGCCAGACCTAGACTGCCTGCCAGCTTGATCATGGCCGACAACTCCGACTTATTTTGACTGGACTGAATCAGCAATTCTTCCTTGACTTGTATCGTAAAACTCATGACCGCACCTGCAAGATATTGAGTAATTCTTCTACTACAAAATCACCGTCGTGAAAAGCTCCGCCATTTTCCAAACGAAGAAAATTAGACGAAATCACGCGCCGCGCTTGGTCCTGAAGCCCTACAAAATCGTGCTTGACCTGGACTAGATACTCATCAAACTGGTGGGTATCCATGTAGTCCTGTGGCACAGGCTCGATGTTAACCAGGACGGTGTCAATAAAACGACAGGCCAGATGGGCATTGAGGACCGTAACGTGGTCAGCATCTGAGAAGAACTCCGTCTCCCCGCGCTGGGTCATGATGTTGCAGACGTAGACCACCTCCGCCTTGGTCTCCTTGAGAGCTTGTCCAATCTCGGGAATCATAAGGTTGGGTAGAATAGAGGTGTAGAGGGAGCCAGGTCCCAGCACCACCAAATCGCTGTCCATAATGGCATCCACTACCTGCGGACTGGCTGTTGGGGTTTGATCATTGTAGGTATTGGTGACAAATACATGCCCAATCATGCCTGGATGCTTGGAAATTTTACTTTCACCGACCACCTCAGTCCCGTCAGTAAAGACGGCATGGAGAGTCAGCGGATGCTCACTGGAAGGATATATTTTCCCTGTCGTATGGAAAAAGCGGGTCAAGAGCCGCATGGCATTGTAGGTCGATCCCTGCATCTCAGAAATCCCAGCGATGATGAGATTTCCCAGCGGATGCCCTGCCAAGGGACCGTCACTGGCATCAAATCGGTACTGGAAAATCTGCTCATAGAGCTTGGGCATATCCGACATAGCCAGCAGGACATTGCGCAAATCACCCGGCGGTGTAACCTGGAGGGCATGGCGAATCTCACCAGACGAGCCTCCGTCATCTGCCACCGTCACGATAGCTGTAATGTCCGCATCCTTGTTGCGCAGGCTTTTGAGAATCACAGGAATCCCCGTTCCTCCTCCGATAACCGTAATCTTTGGCTTTCTCATGACCGATTGACCGTCTCTTTCCGCTTGTCTTTGTCCCGATGACTCAGATTGACAAGCCAGTTTTTCTCTAGGTCTTCTGCTAGGCGTTTGGCAAAGGCTACGCTGCGGTGTTGACCGCCCGTGCATCCGACTGCTATGGTCAGAACTGATTTACCTTCCTTCTGGTAACCTGGCAGAATTGGCTCGATCAAGCTTATCAAATGGCCGTAGAACTCTTCTGATTCCTGGTGGTCCATAACGTAATCGTAGACCGGCTGGTCCATCCCTGTCAGATTGCGCAGTTCGGGCTTGTAATATGGATTTGGCAAGAAACGCACGTCAAAGACCAGGTCCGCATCCAGAGGTAGGCCGTACTTAAATCCGAAGGATAGGACTTCCACCCTGAAAGACGGCTGATTGTCCTGGCTAGCGAATTGCTCAGAGATGGCCATACGTAGGTTTCTCGGTGTCAAATCCGAGGTATCAATCACATTCTGACTCATATTTTTCAAGGGAGCTAGAAGTTCGCGCTCTAGATTGATACCGTCGAGAACTCGGCCGTCTGCAGCCAGAGGGTGAGAACGGCGGGTCTCCTTATAGCGAGCCACCAATTCACTATCCGTGGCATCCAGGAAGAGAATCTTGAAGTCCAGGTCTTCTGCGGTTTCCAGGTCATCTAGAACTTCACGGATTTCCGCAAAGAAGGACCGGCTCCGCATGTCGACAACCAGGGCAATCTTGTTATTGTCCTTGCTGGCATGGATGAGCTCGATAAATTTCGGCAATAGGGTCGGTGGCATATTGTCAATGGTAAAGTAGCCCAGATCCTCAAAGGACTGGATAGCGACTGTCTTACCGGCTCCCGACATCCCTGTCACGATAACTAGTTGGAGTTTGTCTGCCATAGCTAGACCTCCTTTTTCTGATTTATTCAACAACGGCGATGACTTCGATTTCAACCTTCACATCGCGTGGCAGGCGAGCAACTTCTACAGCTGAGCGGGCTGGAAAATCGGATGAGAAGGCTGTTTTATAGACCTCATTAAAGAGTACAAAATCATTCATATCCTTGAGGAAACATGTTGTTTTGACAACGTGGTCAAAGTCTGTTCCAGCTTCTGCTAGGATGGCTGCAATATTTTTCAAGACTTGTTCGGTCTGTTCTTGAATGGTCTCACCAACCACTTCACCCGTTTCTGGTGATAGGGGTACTTGGCCTGATGCGAAGAGCAGATTACCTACGACCTTACCCTGAACGTACGGGCCGATAGCTGCTGGTGCTTTGTCTGTGTGAATAGTTTTCATAGTATATCTCCTTTTGTTTTCTAAATCTATTATAGCATAGGTTGCTAGGATTGAGGTAGTTTTGGGAATTCTTTCCATGGATAATCCCTGAAATTTTATGTAACAAAAAAGGCTGGACATGGATTCCAACCTTATCTAGAGCTTCTTATTTTTTCTATTAAAATCTCAATAAAGCATGATATCATGTTTCCAGTGGCTTGATAAAATACAGAGAGGTTATCGTCGTTGTAGGCAGAAGCTTCAATTGCCAGAGGGCTGTCCTCATACCAAACACCAGTCCCATCCGGAATAAAACCGTTTTGCACATAAAGTTTCTGAGCCTTGCCATAATGAGCATTCAAACCAACACCTATCCCTATCTGGGATGTAAAATCGGATACAAGTTGGCAGATAGCATCCAATAATCTGTAGCCAATTCCCTGACCCTGAAAATGTTCAAAGACAGTAAAATCGACAATTTCAGGAATACCTGTCTGAGAAAATCGCCCCTTCTTGGGACATTTGACAAGGGTAATATAACCCAGACAGGCCTGCTCATTTTCAGCTACCAAAACCTGGTGCTCACCTTCTTCCTGCTCCGTCAAATAACTTTCCAGGATTGCCTTCCGCGACGGCCAGCCCTGCTCTAAAAAGCCTGAACTAGCTTCTCAATATGACAAGCCTCTAAATGAACTATTCTAATCATGTCACACTCCTCTGTATAGATAAACACAAGACATCTTTAAGTAATATGATAGGTGTAACTAAATCTCTCTAGAAAAATCACTGTCTAGTTCCCGATAGGATTGGATATTTTGAACATATTCTAAGACGCCTTGAAATTGGTCTTCTTGATCACGAACCGCCTTGTAAACGACATAAACAAAGGTTTCTTCATCCTTTTTGAACCACATAGTCACTTCATTTTTCTGTCCACTGCGCAGGAGTTCAAAGATTTTTTTGACCTTGTCAACAATTTTCGGTGGATGACAGAGTTCGACATTGCGTCCGATTTGACTAGGTGTCCGCTTGAAAATCATTTCCTCAACTGGATGGCTATCATTGTAATATTGGAAAATGTCATCCTTGTTCACGAAGGTTAATTCCAATGGTAAATGATTAAGGATGAGATTCGCTTGTTCAAGAGTCAAATAACCATTGCCAAAAGGCTGTGGACTAGCAGGGTCCAGAACTGATGTGGTCGGTTCTTTTGGTGTGAAGGAGATAGTAAACTGTCCCTCTGGCGTATCAATCACCCTCACATTGGGATCGCTTGCCTGCGGTGTCGACAGTGTGTCAGTCTGCTCTGCTATTTCTCCAAAAGAAACCCGATGGGGAACCCATTTTGCTGTAGGTTTCACAATTGCGTAGCCATAAGCATCACTTTCAGCGGCAATCTGCAACCAATCATCTTGTGTAAAAGTCTCCAGCAAAATCATTAGCAAGATCGCTTCTTCCTTGAAAATCATCTCTTCAAACTCAGTGGCGAAACTTTCAAAAGTTTGACGAACAGTTTCTATATCTCCATCTGGCAAGGTATCTAAAGCCTTGCGGGCTTCCTTAAAGAGCAGACGAATATCATCATCTACGCCCCACATAACCTTGGGTGGCGCATCATGACCGTAGCGTTCCATGATTGGAAAGAAGAGTTTTTCCTTGCGAGTGTAGTGGTTTTCAAACTGACCCAAGAGGTCAAACTGGCGTGTCAAACCTTGCAGGAGCTGGTCTTTCAGCTCCGCATCCTCTGTCTGCTCATACTGGTCGATGATACGGCGGATGCGTAAGAGAGCTGCCCGCAGTGCCAGATTTTCCTGCTTGAAGACATAGACAGGGTGTCCTTCCTGGTCCATATCCGCTACTTCCACATCTGCAATGGCTCCTTTGAAGAGGTTGGCATGGATATTGCAGAGGCTCATGACGTCTTCAAAAGTGATCCCCGTGTCGCTGGACATAAGTTCATGCTCCATCATGGAGATTTCCAAGGCAGAAACTCCCGTGAAATGCTGATTAAACTGGTCCTGAACAGACTCTGGACTGGCTCCATTGTGCAGGTCCAAGAGAATGTTTTTCAAAATGTCAATCCGTTGTTCCGTCATGCTTCTCCTCCTATTACCTCATAACCGTTGCATTCCAAGACCTGTTGAATACGGTCTAACGGAATCTTGGTCATCTTGGAGCCTGTCTTCAGACTGGTCACCTTACCAACTGTGTTGAGCATGGCTGGGTTAGCCAAGGGCTTGAAACCAAGCTCTACCAGTATATCCTTGACTTCTGGGTGCTGGTGGATAATCTCTGCCACAGGCAGATTTAGGTCGATGGTGTTCATTGGTTTTCTCCCTTCAAGGCCTCAAACTTGGCTTTCATGGTTGGGTTATTTGACTGAGACGTCCTCAAATAATTGTATTCTACTGTATTCATTGGAAATTATTTTAGACTTAAATCATTGATAAGATTTTGTATTTCTTCTATCTCTGGCGGAGTGCAATTTTTCTGTCTTTGAACAATTTGAAGTACATCATTTCTTTCTTCGATCGATAATAACTTGATAATATGTTTGATGTTATCTAAATAATAGTAATCCTTTTCTAACAAATCGTGCTCTAATAATAACAATAAAAAGTCTCTCAATAAAGAACTATCTTTGACACTCTCCTTATTAAGTAAATAATCCACTCTATATGACCGCAATTTAAATTTGTAATTTGATATTAGATATTTGAGCTCCTCAATAAAGGAAAACAATCTGCGATGATTGACATTTTCTCTATAAAACAAATCGGAAATAGTTTCTAGATAATTTACCTTAGAATCTTGTGTAAATAATTCTTGTAACCACTGTTGTGAGTATTTAAATTCATATTCGTCTCTAAAAATAATATTTATCATAATGGCATAATTATTTTGCGATAATTCAACAGTTTCTTTTGTTGGATCTATGAATTCCAAAGCAACTAAATAAACTTTACTAAGAATTTGATTATCTTCAATTTTTTGATTTAAAAGTTCTTTAATAACATCTGTAAAAATTCTGTCAGCTTCTAAGGTCATTGAAGTATGATAATAAGAATATCCTAAAAAAGTATAGTATGTTATATTAATTTTTGTAGTATCATCATATTCACTTATTAAAGCACCTTGTACAATCTCTTTGTAATTCGAATCCTTAATTTCATTTACTTTCAGAACTACTTGGGCACTGTACTCTGAATGATTAATAATTAAAGAAATTAAACACTGTAAATAAGAACCTAATTCACTATTTATAAAATGAAATATATCTAATAGTTTATTATCATCTCTCAAAGTTGAAAGTTTATTTGGGTCAACAGTGAGTAATTTTTCAAAAATTGATTGTTCAGCATCCTGTTGAGTTATAAAGTATTTAAAGAATTTTTCGTCATTATCATCAAAAGACACATTATCAAATTTCTCTAAATATTTTTCCTTTACAAAATTTTTTAGTTCTTCTGAAACTTCTGATGAAATAATAATTTCTGCATAAAGGCGCTTATATTTTGAAAATAATTTTTCAATATGATTTTTTAGTAGATTTGAAACCTTTGCAGATAATTCACTTGAATTTTTTAAGACACTAATTAAAAAGTTCTCAGTCTCTCTTATAGTCTCTTCTTCTAAGAATGAAGAACGTTTTTGTTCATCCTCAGAGTTCTCTAAAATATCTAACAATTCAGCTTCATCATATTCGACAAGGTCTTCTATTGTAAGAAATGAATATTGTGAAATCCAGCCTCCCTCCATAGAGGAAATCATATTTCGATATGGTTTTTCTGGAATCTCTTTATCGATAATACCTTTGTGTTTATTAACAAATGTATTTAACTCTTCGCCAAAGTGAGTATCAGAGAAATCAATATACTCGATTAATTTATTAACCAAGGTTTGATTCAAACCAGTCTCGTTATCAAACTGAACTAACAACTTTTGAACCAATCTTGTATCTAACAACTTATCAGGAATATTTTCTAGGAAACTCTTACCTTCTAGAAATAGCCTGTTTGTCTTCACAAGCTGATAAAATAGCTCAATATTTTCATTTTCATTTTTCAAATGCTTAAATGAATAATATCTATATTTTTGTGAATTTTTTATTGCATTCACCATTTTTTCTATGTTGATTGGATTTAAATTCACTTCAAATTCACTACCATCTTCAATATATAAATAATTATTATTTTGCTCGAAAGTTTTTACAAACCAATAACCTAATAATGTACTATCCTGATTAAAACTAGAGTTAATAACGTCACTGTCTTCAGATACAGCTTCTCTCAGTTCATTCAATTGTCCATTACTAAAAATAGTTTTTTCTATCGCTCGATTATAAACGACGTGCATATCGTCCATATAACAATTTTGACTTCCTTGGATAATAATGGAATAAATTTTCTCCCAATCATCCTTGCTTAATTTTTCAATATTTTTAGAAATAAATTTCCAAAATAAAGGAAAAGAGCCTGATTTTATTTGCTTTATTGTTTCGCCTTGAAAGATTCCACCTAATAACAAACTATTTAACTGAGGATTGTCAATTTCAATAACTCTATGGATAAGGGAAGATAAGTAGTTTGAATCACTCGAAATACTATCTAATGATTTGTTATATGTTTCTTGAGCAGCTAATGGATTTAACAGTTTTTTCCAATCTATATGAAATTCATGAATTCCTAATTCTTTGTTAATATCGCTAACTAATTTCTCAGTAAAAACTGGCAAGTCCTCAAATTTATCCCCAAACCAAATAATCTGTGTATAATTTTCTGAATTAAAGAAATTTTCAACAATTGTTTTATAATGTTCATCAACTTTTGAATTCGATGACTTTTCTTCCTTCATTAAGGCATAATTTTTACTACCTTCATGAAGTAATGACAATATCTCATCTTCTTCCAAACCTGCTCCAATAAACAATACAGTTGGTCTAGTGTTTTTAAACCATTTAACTAAATCATTATAATTCTTTTTGTTTTTTAAGTACGTTCGAGAATAATCTGCAGATGAACTTACAAAATACTTGACATCACAATCAGGAGTTCCATGAATATGTAAAATATCACCCGGAACTAACTTGCCTTTTCTAGATTGTTGAAACTCATTTAGATCATTTATCGTTTTGACTGTATTTTTCAATAAATTAAAATGATTTTCAATTTCATAATCATAGTTTGATGTTATCAAAATAGCATTCAGACTAGCAAGATGTTGCAATGTTGGATTGATAGTTGAAAATGGTAACAAATGCTTAAAATAAGCTTTTTCGAAGTCAAGTCTACGATTCTCAAAATCGTTCTTAAAAATAATTTTTAACTCTTGATTTACTAATTCTACTTTACGTTTATTACTAACATCTAATTTACTTATTAAATCAAATATTTTAATTTGCTCAATTCCAATATTCTTATTCTTACTTTCTGCAAGCACTTGACCTTGCCAATATTTTATGAGATGTCCCACATATTCATTCCAATTGGGATATCCCTGTGAAATAGAAACTCCTGCACCAATAAAAATAACCAGTTTTTGTTGCTTTATAGCTTCACTCAGATCTGTAACCAGTCTTTTATATGAAGAATCCATAATTCTAATCCCCCTTCAAAGCTTCAAACTTCGCTTTCATGGTTGGATTGTTACGTGTTAGCTTTTTGACCGTGACGTCATCCAGTTTGTTATTGGCCAGACGGAGCTGATTCTCGCTGGTGGTCAGGGCTGCTTTGACCGCCTCCATCCGCTTGATAGCCTTATCAATCTCGTCAATGGCTTTTTGGAAATTGGTGCTGGCTGACTGGTAGTTCTTGGCAAAGGCTGTTTTAAAGGTCGCCAAATCTTCTTCAAAATGGGTAATATCGATATGCTGTTCTCTGACCAAGGCCAACTCTTGCTTGTATTTCAGACTATTGAGCGCCGCATTGCGTAAAAGTCCTATCAACTGTATAAAGAACTGAGGGCGAACCACATACATTTTCTCGTACTTGTGGCTGACGTCCACGATGCCCGTATTGTAGTAATCGTTATCCGCCTCTAGCATGGTCACTAGCACCGCATATTCACAGTTCTTCTCACGACGATCCTTGTCCAATTCCTTGAAAAAGTCCTCATTCTTATGCTTTTTAACCGTGTCATCCGCCTCATTTTTCATCTCAAACATGATAGAAATGATTTCGACACCATTCTCATCCGTCTCGCGGTAGATGTAGTCACCCTTGGACCCACGCGCCGACACTTGATTATCTTTTTCAAAATAAGCATTGGGAAAAGCTAACTGTCGAACCTTATTGAACTCCGACTCAGCATACAATTCCAAACTTTCACCGATAGCCTTGGTCGATTGCTGGGCCTTGAAGTTCTTATAGAACTCTACCTGCTCGCTAGCCGCCTTGAGCTGAACCTCATACTCCTGCCGAGTGGTAGCCAACGCCAATTCCTGCTTTTGCTCCTGCAAAACCAAGGCATTCTGGGCCGCATCCCGCTCCTTCTCAACCTGAGCCACTGCCTGCTGCAACTCCAAATCCTTGGACAGACCCACTTGCTCCAATTTTGCCTTTAGCTCTAGGATTTCTTGGTCTTTTTGGGAAATAGCAGAGCTAATTTCATGTTCCGTCTGACTAGTCAGTTTGTCCAGCTGAGCCTGAAGTGCCATCAACTCCTTATCCTTTTGAGCAATAGCAGAGCTGACCTCATGTTCCGTCTGACTAGACACCTGCTCAACCTTAGCTGTCAGTTCTAAAATAGCCTTATCCTTGTCAGCCAATTTAGCCTGCAAGTCATTTTCAGCCTTCTGAGCCAGCAACTCTGTCTCACGCGCCAAACGATCATGAACTTCCTTATCAAACTCCACACCACGAACCTGAGCCAAAAGCTGGCTGTATTCTGTTTCATTAACTTGAAAAGCCGTCCCACAATGCGGGCAAGTAATTTGTTGCATGGTAATTCCTTTCATTTATATTCTTTTATCATGTGTGCAAACAATAATGTCGCTTACTCGTTTTTTCACTTCCTGCGTATTAACCTTATCAAATTATAACAACCATATACAAGTCCAAGGAAAAAAATAAAATAGAAGAAGCGAAAAATATTTCGTGGTTCTAGCCAAAACAGTCGATAGAGGACACAAATAGCCACGACTAGAAACCACCGCCAGCCCCAGGTCATTTTTCTTTTTATGAACCACTCCAACCAATCCTCTCCAGAATTGTACCTTGTTTCATAATACTCTTCTCTCAATCGGGCCCACCATTTCATCTTACTCAATCTCCTAGTCTTCTATCGTTTCAGTTCTTCTTCCAAAAATGCAGCCCATTTTTCCTGCAAAGGCAGATGGTCCGGTAAGTCCTGTCCTTGCAAGAGAAGTTGAATACATTCATGCTGGATCAGCCAACCGGTCATATCTTTTTCAGCCGTCGCAAATTCATTGCCAAAATCCTTAGGAATGAATTCCTCAAAGGCAATGTGACTCCCACCTTCTTGCTCTGTCAGAATAAAACCAACCCGAGCAGTATCCCAAGTATAGACAATCTCATGCGGTTCGCGATAGGCCAACAAGTCCATCTCCTCACGGAAATCCTCCATTTCAAAGACCAACTTTTGTCCTTCAATATGGAGTTCTGGAAACCATTTGGCAAAACCAGCGTCTGTAGCCAGTAAATCCCATGTTTCTGTCAAAGATGCAGAAACGGAGTATGCCACATTTAATTGATAGTGTGTAGAGGTTGTAGTAATTGAAATTTTCATATGTCTAGTATAGCAAAAAATCTCTAAAAAATGAAAAAACACCAGCAAAGCCAGTGTCTAACTGTTCCTTTCCCTCACTGAGACTAGGATACGTCTCGCAAGAGGATTGACAATATAATAACTTAATGGAAGTGATAGAATAATATTTCTCAAAAAGCGGAAACCATAAATCGGTAGATGAAAGGGAAGATGGCTCATATACATACCAAATACTCCCATAATTAACCCCATTGCAACAGACCGAAAACTAATCATAGCAAAGGAAATATGCTTTTCAGAAGGTAATTTTGGTCCGATGAAATTGATCCATCTGATGGCTAAAGGATTGACAAGTTGCGATGCTATAAAAGAGACAACCACTCCCAAAAAATAAGATGGCAACAAAATAGTTAATTGTAAGCGACCTGCCCACCATAAGTTATAAACGGTCATTACAAATCCCATCATCGCTGACATTAAAATCCCAAAAAATAAGCGTTCCTTTCGATTTTGAGGCATAAACTACTTCTCCTATACAGCTTCGTTAGTTATAGTATAACACAAATCACTAATTATTGGTATTTATTGATAAGAAAAGCCTGAATCGCTCCAGACTTATTACTCAAAGAATTTATAGTAATCTTCCAATTGCATTTCCGCTTTTTGCTGGCGATTGAGTTCTTGGATAATTTGACCATCCTTCATGACAATCAAGCGATTGCCAAAGTTAAGGGCATCCTCCATCTGGTGAGTGACCATAAGGGCAGTCAGCTCCTGGTCGGCAATCAGGCTATCCGTCAAATTCATGAGGGACTGGCTGGTCTTCGGATCAAGGGCCGCCGTGTGTTCATCCAAGAGCAACAGCTCTGGCTTGACGATAGAGGCCATTAAGAGGCTGAGAGCCTGACGCTGGCCACCCGATAATAAACCAGCTGGAGTGGCGATATGCTTCTCCAGACCATTGCCAATTTTTGCTAGAGTCGCCTCAAACTCTTCCAAATGCTGGGGAAGTTGCCGAGGAACCAACCCGCGACCTTGGCCACGGTACTTGGCAATCAAAAGATTTTCCGCCACAGTCATCCGAGGTGCCGTTCCCATCTTGGGATCCTGAAAGACCCGGGACAGATACTTGGCCCGCTTTTCCGCTGGCCACTTGGTCACATCCTCGCCCAAGATAGACACTGTTCCACTGGTCAAGGGCAGGGTACCTGCTATGACATTGAAGAGGGTGGACTTACCAGCACCATTGCCACCGAGAATAGTGATAAAATCCCCTTGGTAGATAGTCAGATTGACATCCTTTAGAATCACTCGCTCCTGGTCCAGGCCATTGTTGACCACCACACGCGCATTTTTTAGTTCAACGATTGCATTCATTTGGTCAAGCTGGCTCCTTTCAGGATGTTATTTTTGATTTCAGGGACCATGAGGCAGACTGCCAAGATGAGGGCCGAGAAAATGCGGAGGTAGCTGGTATTGATTCCCAGGGAAATCACACCCAAAATCAAGAATTGGTAGAAAATCGCTCCCACCACAATGGTGATAAAACGCTCTGCCATTGTCACATTATCAAACAAAACCTCACCGATGATGAGACTGGCCATGCCAACCACGATGACACCGATACCGCGCGAAACGTCCGCGTAACCCTCCTGCTGGGCGATGAGGGCACCAGCAAGGGCAATGACCCCATTGGAGAGGATCAGACCCATAAGCTCCATACGGCTGGTATGAATGCCAAAACTGCGTGCCATGTCGGGATTGTCACCCGTAGCGATAAATGCCTGACCCAAGCGGGTATTTAGGAAGAATAGCAGAGCAGAGATGACAGCCACAACTGCCATCAGGCCTAGTATCAATCCATTTGTCTCCCTATCAAAAGGCAGGAGGTCCTGCAAACTCTTGATATTGAGCAAGCCCAGATTGGCTCGCCCCATAATGAAGAGCATAATGGAATGGCAGGAAGACATAACCAGAATCCCCGACAAGAGGGTTGGAATTTTCCCCTTGGTATACAGGAGACCGGTCACAAGCCCTGCCAAACAGCCTGCCAAAACAGCAGCTAAGGTCGCCAGAATCGGGTGGACACCCTGAGTAAGTAAGGTCACAACCACTGCTCCGCCCAAGGGAAAGGAACCCTCTGTCGTCATATCTGGAAAGTTCAAAATACGGAAGGTCATGAAGATACCAAGACCAAGAATGGCCCAAAGCAGGGCCTGGGAAATGGTGGAAAGGATCATAATTCTCTCTAAAATTTCGTTTATTTAATCACGCGGCTTGCTTTTTCAACAATCTCCGCTGGAAGGGTAAGGCCAAGTTCATCAGCTACTTTTTGGTTGACGACAACGGTACCTTGGTTAAAGACTTCAACTGGTGTGTCAGCTGTTTTGGCACCGTCAAGAACCTTGGCAGCCATTTTACCAGTAGCAACACCTAGGTCAAATTGGCTGAGGGTTACAGATGCGATACCGCCACCTTCGACCATATCCTCTACAGAAGTATAGATTGGTTTTTTAGACTTGTTGGCTGCAGAAACGACTGTTGAGAAAGCCGATGCAATGGTATTGTCAACTGGTGTGAAGAAGGCGTCTACCTTGGTTGAGGCAACTTCTACTGTTGAGGCAATTTCGTTTGAAGAAGGAACTGCATACTCGATAACTTCATAGCCTGCTGCCTCAGCTGCCGCCTTAAATTCAGCAACTTGGGCCTTTGAGTTATCCTCGTTTGATGAGAAGAGAGCACCGATTGTTTTTGCCTCTGGGGTGATTTGTTTAATCAAGTCAATAGTATCTGCTACTGGTGTTTGGTCAGAAACGCCAGTGATATTGCCACCAGGATTTTTCAAATCAGCAACCAAGTTGGCACCGACCGGATCTGTTACAGCTCCCATGATGATTGGCAGATCGCTAGTCGCATTAGCCAAGCCTTGGGCTGCTGGTGTCGCAATACCAATCAGCAATTCGTTGCCATTATCGACCAATTTTTTACTCATGGTTTGCACTTGAGATTGGTCACCTTCAGCGTTCATAAAGTCGATTTGCAGGTTGACATCCTTATCGTAGCCGCCTTCTTTGAGACCAGCTTCGATCCCTTTGTAAATTTCGTCCAAGGAAGCGTGGGTCACATATTGGAGAACTCCGATTTTAACAGTTTGAGATTCCGTCCCTGTCTCTGTTGTGGTCTCTTGTTTATTCTGATTTGAAATCACTACAGCCACAATAATCGCAAAAAATGCAATCAACACACCCATCAATTTTTTATTTTTCATCATAAACCTCTTTCTTATTAAAACAATTGTATCTATTTCGTCAATTCAAGATCTGTAAGCTACGCCATCGTTTCATCATAATGTAATCTCCTTTGTATAGAAAAAGCCCACGCATACTAAAATCGTATGCGAGGGCGTCAATGACACGGTGCCACCTCACTTATGGGAATGTCTAGAATCCTCCCATATCTCATCTCCTCAAACAAGGAGTTGCACTGTAAGGTGTGCCAACCGAACTATCATTGTTTTAAGTTCATTTACGTGACTGTTTTGACTGAGTACTTTGTTAGCTCTCCTTGCTATACCGCCAGTATAAGCTGCGTCGACCTGCCTCGTGCTCAGCCAAAACAGTCTACGCAAAGTATTTATGCCAAACAATCTCATCAGCCCATTTCATAAGACTCCGCCGCCCGTTTCCACCAACCACAGGCTCCCTAAAGACTTCTGTCCTACTACTTCTTCTGATTACATACGATTATAGATGGTCTTGGAGGATTTGTCAAGGATTTTGAACAAATTTTCTGAAAATTCCTTAACATGTTGTCAGCCCCCAAAATATGCTATACTAGAAAAAGCTAGATTCTAGGAAGAGAAAGAGGTCTACCATGTCTTTTGACGGATTTTTTTTACATCACATGACGGCTGAGTTAAGGGCTAACTTAGAAGGTGGGCGGATTCAGAAAATCAACCAGCCCTTTGAACAGGAGATTGTCCTCAACATCCGCAGCAACCGTCAGAGCCATAAGCTGCTCCTGTCTGCCCATTCGGTTTTCGGACGAGTTCAGCTGACCCAGTCGGACTTTACCAATCCAAAAGTGCCTAATACCTTTACCATGATTCTGCGGAAATACTTGCAGGGAGCTATTATCGAGGAGATTCGTCAGTTGGACAATGACCGCATTTTAGAATTTTCGGTGTCCAACAAGGACGAGATTGGCGACCATATCCAAGCTACCTTGATGGTGGAAATCATGGGCAAGCACAGCAATATCATCTTGGTGGATAAGTCTGAGCAGCGAATTATCGAGGCTATCAAGCACGTTGGTTTCTCGCAAAACTCCTACCGAACCATCTTGCCAGGTTCCACCTACATTCGTCCACCAGAGACGCATTCTCTCAATCCTTATACGGTGTCTGATGAGAAATTATTTGAAATCCTATCGACTCAAGAACTGAGTCCAAAAAATCTCCAACAGGTCTTTCAAGGTTTGGGGCGGGATACGGCTTCTGAACTGGCCAAACATTTGCAGACAGACCGCCTGAAGAACTTCCATGCCTTTTTTGACCAAGCTACACAGCCTACCCTAACGGACAAGTCCTATGCTGCTCTGCCATTTGCCAATAGCCCTGAAAACCAGCCACACTTTGAGAGCCTGAGCAGTCTGCTGGACTTCTACTATCAGGACAAGGCGGAGCGGGATCGGGTGGCCCAGCAGGCCAATGAGCTGATCAAGCGGGTGGCCAGTGAGCTGGAGAAGAATCGCAAAAAGTTGGTCAAACAGGAGCAGGAATTGGCGGATACGGAAGGTGCGGAGTTGGTGCGGCAAAAGGGAGAGCTCTTGACCACCTATCTGCATCAGGTGCCCAATGACCAACCGAGTGTACGGTTGGACAACTACTATACGGGCGAGGAGCTAGAAATTGAGTTGGACGTGGCTCTTACTCCTAGCCAGAATGCCCAACGTTACTTCAAGAAATACCAGAAACTCAAGGAGGCGGTCAAGCACTTGACCAGCTTGATTGAGGAGACCAAGGCGACCATTGTCTATCTGGAGTCCGTTGATACCATGCTAGGACAGGCGAGTCTGGCAGAAATCGATGAAATCCGTGAGGAATTGATTGAAACAGGCTACCTCAAACGCCGTCATCGTGAGAAAATCCATAAACGCCAGAAACCTGAGCGATACTTGGCGACGGACGGGAAGACCATTATTCTGGTCGGAAAAAATAACCTGCAAAATGATGAATTGACCTTCAAAATGGCCAAGAAAGGCGAACTTTGGTTCCATGCCAAAGACATTCCTGGCAGCCATGTGGTCATCACAGACAACTTGGACCCAAGCGACGAGGTCAAGACAGACGCAGCTGAGTTGGCCGCCTACTTCTCCAAGGCCAGACATTCCAATCTGGTTCAAGTCGATATGATTGAAGCCAAGAAACTCCATAAGCCGACAGGTGGCAAGCCAGGTTTTGTGACCTACCGTGGTCAGAAGACCCTCCGTGTCACCCCAACAGAAGAGAAAATAAAAAGCATGAAAATCTGATGATTTTCATGCTTTTTAAAACCTGTGTTCACAAGCAAAGTATATTTAGAAAAGAGATAGTTTTTTACAAATCAAGGCTGTTTTTTGATGTAATACTGACTGTATTTCGAGAAAAACGAACGCTGAGTGGCAGAAAACTAGCCTTAGCTAAAGATGTTGAGCTGTGAATACAGTTTTTATTTTATTTCGGAAACTTCACCTTCATCACAGTTCCCTGACCTAACTGGCTTTGGACGTGGATGGTAGCGCCGTGGACTTGAAGGGCGTGTTTGACAATGGAGAGACCGAGACCGGTACCGCCCACTTGTTTGGAACGGCTCTTGTCGGCCCGATAAAAGCGCTCAAACATGCGTTCCTGGTCTATCGGTGAGATGCCCAGACCAGTATCTTCTACGACCAGGCTAATGGCCTCATCTGTCTGACTGAGACTAACATGGACCTGTCCATGTTCGGTATTGTATTTAATGGCATTGTCACACAGATTAAAAATAATAGACTGGAGTAGGACAGGATTTCCATGATAGGAAATCTGGGGACCCGTAAAGCTCAAAGCGATATTTTTCTGCACCGCCTTGTCTTCCAGACCAGCCAAAACCTGCTGGACCAGGTCAGTCAATTGCACATCCTCTTTTCGGATATGTCTACCTTCATCCA
The DNA here is from genome assembly GCF_053010325.1 of Streptococcus sp. P25B114. Lineage (NCBI taxonomy): Bacteria > Bacillati > Bacillota > Bacilli > Lactobacillales > Streptococcaceae > Streptococcus > Streptococcus sp. P25B114. The sequence goes on from NZ_JBRKNW010000023.1 coordinate 18,842, forward strand.
ACTGGGCCAATTGGAGAATATCCTCTACCAGTTGAATCATGCGCTGGGATTCCTGGTGAATCTTCTCGGCAAAGACGACAACATCATCTGGCGAGGCAATGCGCGACTGCAGAATTTCAGAATAGCCAGATAGAATGTGGAGCGGTGTCCGCAATTCGTGGGAAACCGTCGCTGTGAATTCTCGCCGTAATTTTTCCAGATAATACTGCTCGGTCACATCGAAAAAGAGAAGAACGGCCCCTGATTGCTGCTGCTCCGACCAAATCGGACGTCCGATGACCTTGTATTGGTGGTCCTGCAATTCGACAATTGTATCTGTTTTCTGACCATCCAGTAACTCCGTCAGCAAGTCCTTCAAGGCCGATTGGCGCTGAAAAAGAGCAATGGGTCTGGAGAGGGCTGACTCTTCCAATTCTAAAAGATTACGAGCCGCCTCATTGTAGATGACTAACCGGCCCTGGTCATCAACGATGACTAACCCCTCCTTCATCTTGGAAATGATAGTATCAAATTCATCCTGTTTCTGCCGCAGGAGACTCTCTTTTTCAGCCAATTGAGACTGGTGAAAATCCAGTCGCTTGAGCAGGGGATGCAATTCCTTATAAACATCATTTTTCAAGGGTCGCTCTAAGTCAATGGTTTCCAAGGGCCGGAGTAATTTTTGAGCCGTGTATTTGGCAAGGACGTAGGAAGTCAGAAGCGACACAAACCCCAAGACGGCAAACCAGGGAAACATCTGCTGCATCAAATCAAAGACCGTACTGTGGGAAACTGAAAGACGGACGATACTGCCGTCTTGCAAGAGCCGTGCCGAGTAAACGAGGGTTTCAGACAGGGTACTAGAATACCTGACCCGCTGGCCGATTCCATTTTTTTTAGCCTGAATGACTTCTTCACGCTGGCTGTGATTGTCCATTTGCGAGGCATCATTTTCGGAGTCATAGATGACACTGCCGTCAGGAGCTATCCAAGTAAAACGGTATTCTCCAGGAGCAATGTGCTGCAGATAGTCTTCGCCTTCATTTTCAACCGCCTCTGCCACCAACTGGGTTGCTTGAACCAAATGATCGACCAATTGACCGTTAAAATAATTATAAAGGTAGACCTGGACAGTGAGGATAGTCAGCAAAAAGACCCCCATAGCTGTCATAAATACTGCTTGAAAAATCCGTTTAGTCATGGTCTTGCTCCAAGAGATAGCCTACTCCACGCACTGTTTTGACCAGGTGACCGGCTTGGCCCAATTTCTGGCGCAGGGTTCCCACATGGACATCGACCGTCCGCGTCTCGCCCATAAAATCTTGTCCCCAGACCTTGTCCAAGAGTTCCTGACGGGTAAAGACTTTTTGAGGCAACCGCATGAAGAGGTGCAGTAATTCAAATTCTTTCAAAGTCAATTCAACCTTGCTGTCTTGGACATAGACCTTGTGACTGGCTAGATTGATACGAATCGTGGCAAAGGCAAGCTCTTGCTCCTCCTGCTTTTGAGTCCTGCGCAAAACAGCCTTAATACGGGAAATCATTTCCATCATACCAAAGGGCTTGACCAGGTAATCATCAGCCCCCATGTCCAAACTCTGAACCTTGTCAATCTCAGTCCCCTTGGCCGTTGCCATAATGACGGGTATAGCCAGCCACCTGGTCTGCCTACGCAGGTCCTGGAGGACGGAAATTCCGTCCTGGCCTGGCATCATAACATCCAAGACCACTAAATCAGGACTTGCTTCCTCCAATCCTTCCCAAAAACTAGCAGCCTCTGGAAAACCCTTAGCCTCAAAACCAGCAGTCTTGAGGCTATAGATCATCAATTCACGAATGGCATCATCATCTTCTACACAGTAGATCATTTTCTTACCCTTCTAATTGACCCGTGATAGAAAATTGTACCCACTTGGCAATATTGACGGCGTGGTCACCGATGCGCTCCAAGTACTTGGCAATCATCAAGAGGTCAATGGCCTGGTCACCATTTGCAGAGTGGATCCCAATATATGTAGCCAGTTTTTCTTTTATTGTACCAAAATATTGGTCAACTGTATCGTCTTTTGCAACAACTTGGCTGGCCAAATCGTGACTTTCTTTGATAAAGGCATCCAGGGCACCCACCACCATCTGACTGACCTGCTCTGCCATTTTCTTAACTAAAGGAATCTCTTCCACCAGGTCAATGGGATTGTTGCGAATCAGGTCCGCCACTTCAGAGGATTGGGCGCCGATTCGCTTCATGTCGTAGACCATTTTAAGGGCGGATGAAATGGTGCGCAGGTCCCGAGCAACTGGTTGCTGGCGCAGGAGCAATTTGAGGCAACGGGCTTCGATATCCCGCTCTAGCTCCTCAATCTGCTGGTAGGTCTGCTGGATTTTTTCGTAGTTCAACTGCTCTGGCCCATTGAGACCGTCGGCAGAGCCTGCGATAATCTCCTCACAGAGACCACCCATGTAGACCATGTCCTTTTGCAATTCTTCTAATTGGCTTTCAAAACGTGAACGCATTAACCAAACCTCCCTGTGATATAGTCTTCCGTACGTGGATCTTTTGGCATACTAAAGAGACTGCTTGTCTTGTCAAATTCAACGACCTCACCCAAGAGGAAAAAGGCAGTCTGGTCAGACACCCGCAAGGCCTGTTGCATATTATGGGTGACCATGACAATAGTATAGTCCTTCTTCAATTCCAGCACCAATTCTTCTATCTTGGCGGTTGAAATCGGGTCGAGAGCTGACGTCGGCTCGTCCATCAAGAGAACTTCCGGCTCGATAGCCAGGGCACGGGCAATACAGAGACGCTGCTGCTGACCGCCCGACAAGCCCAGAGCAGACTTATTGAGGCGGTCCTTGACCTCATCCCAGATAGCTGCCTGACGAAGAGAACGCTCGACAATCTTATCCAGTTCCAGCTTATTATGAATGCCGTGGGTACGAGGTCCGTAGGCCACATTATCATAAATGCTCATTGGAAAAGGGTTTGGTTTTTGAAAAACCATTCCGACCTTCTTACGGAGGACTGTCGTCTTCATCTCCGCATAAATATCTTCTTGGTCCAGCAGAACTTTGCCCGTTAAACGGCAGTTCTTGACCAAATCATTCATACGGTTCAGACTTTTTAAGAGGGTTGATTTCCCGCAACCAGAAGGCCCGATAAAGGCTGTAATCTGATTACCTGGAATTTCTAAATTGATATTCTTCAAAGCCTGAAAATCCCCGTAGAAGAGATCCAGACCTTGGATACTTAGTTTACTCATTTCTATTTCTTCCTAATTTTACTGCAATCCATTCAGACAAGAGGTTCATGACAATGACCAGAATCAAGAGAATGACAGCTGTTGCGTAGGTCTGATTGACATAAATACCTTCACCCGAAATCAAATACATGTGGACAGCCAGGGTCCTACCTGAGCTGGTGAGATTGGTCGCCACTTCTGCTACTGTCCCAGCTGTGAAGATCAAGGCTGCTGACTCACCGATAACCCGGCCCAGGGCCAATACGACACCTGAAAAAATTCCCGGTAAGGCAGAGGGCAGAACCACCTGAAATATGGTCCGCAATTTACCAGCGCCAAGGGCAAAACTTCCTTCCCGATAGCCATCTTCAACGGACAAGAGAGCCTCCTCGGTTGTCCGCATAATCAAGGGCAGAATCATGATACTAAGGGTCATAGCCCCTGCAATGATTGACAGGCCCAAGCCAAGGAATTTGACAAAGAAGAGGGCGCCAAACAAACCATAGATGATAGACGGAATCCCTGATAGTGTCTCCGTTGCCAAACGAACAATGGTCACTAGGGGATTGTCCGGCTGGGCATACTCTGTTAGGTAGATAGAGGCACCAATCCCGATTGGCAAGGCAATCAAGAGGGCCAGAAGAGCCATCAAAACAGTGTTGAGAAGGGCTGGTAGCATGGACACATTGGTTGAATTGTAGGTCCATGAAAAGAGCTCCAGATTGAGATAGGGCAAGCCCTTGATCAAAATATAGAGAACGATAAAGCTGGTTGCAAGGCCTGCCAGACCAGCCGCTAGAAATACCAGCCACCTCAAGATAAGAGAGGTCCGGTCAGTCGAAGCTTGGTGTTTTACTAATGACATCCTAGGCCTCCTTCTTATTCATGCTATAGAAGAGCAAGTTAATGAGTAATATAAAGACAAAGAGCACAACTGCAGTTCCAATCAGGGCCTCACGGTGGAGATCCGTTGAATAACCCATTTCCATAACGATGTTGGTCGTCAGTGTCCGTACTCCCGAAGTCAAGGAACTTGGTATCAGGGCCTGGTTACCAGCCACCATGATAACTGCCATGGTTTCTCCCATTGCACGACCAAGACCCAAAATAACACTGGCCATAATCCCCCGCCTTGCTGCTGGTAGGATAATAAAGAAGATAGACCGTTCATGGGAGGCTCCCAGGGCCAAGCCACCCTGATAATAGGTTTCTGGAACCGCACGTAGGGCTGCCTCAGAGACACTGATAATAGTCGGCAAAATCATGATTCCCAACAAAATGGATGCTGTCAAAACCCCCATCCCGTGACCACCGACATTGCTACGGATAAAAGGCACCAAGACCACTAAACCAAAGAAACCATAAACAACTGAGGGAATTCCCGCCATGAGGCTGACCGTACGCTTGAAAATTGGATACCATTTTTCTGGACAGAAGAAGGCCAGAAAGACAGCTGTCAGAATACCAATTGGTACACCGAGCACCAGGGCACCAAAGGTCACGTAGACGGAGCCCACAATCATCGGCAAGACACCGAAAAGTTGATTAGACGGTCGCCAATCTAAGCCAAACAGGAAATTTCCCCAACCGATTTCTTGGATGGCTGGCAAACCAGCTGAAAATAGAAAGATACAAATAAATACTACGGATAAAACGGAAATGCAGGCAGCCAGAAAAAAGACTGCTTGCATGCCGGTTTCTCGGAACTGACGCATAAACTCCCCTTATTTAGAAATGTAGGTTGACCACTCGGCTTCTTTACCAGTGTAAATATCCTGCACTTCTTGTACTGTCAAACCTGACAATGGATTTTCCTTATTGACAATTACTGCAATACCATCGATGGCAATTGGTGTAGCTGATACACCAGCTGAACTTTCTGAATCCTTCAATTCACGCGATGCCATACCAATATCAGCAGAGCCCTCAATGGCGCTTGTCACACCTGTTGAGGAGTCACTTTGCTGGATTTCCACAGTTACGTCTGGATTGACTGCTTGATAAGCTTCTTTTAATTTTTCCATAACTGGGTTAACAGAGCTTGAACCTGCTACCACGACCTTACCTGATTTTGTCTTAGCCTGGTACGCTGCTTTGGCATCGACTGGGATATAGCCGGATTTTTCAACTACTGCTTGACCATCAGAACTCATAATAAAGCTGATGAAGTCTTGAGCAGCTTCGCTAATAGAATCCTTTGTAACGATATTAAATGGACGGGCAATCTTGTATTCACCAGATTTGATAGTATCAATACTTGGAGCGACACCATCGATTTCCAATGGTTTGCTGTTGCCGTCAAGCGCACCAAGTGAGGCATAGCCGATAGCCGCGGTATCTCCGGTTACTGTCTGTAACATAACCGCTGTAGAGTTGGTTACAATAGCTTGGTTAGTTGTATTGTCCACCTTTTCGCCATTGGCATCCTTAGACTCAATTCCCACCAACTCAATAAAGGCACCACGGGTTCCTGACCCTTCCTCACGGGAAACCACTGTAATAGGCTGGTCTGCTGTGTCCTTAGCAGCCTGACCACAGGCAGTCAGAAGGCCGACACTGGCCAAACCAAGAACAGCAAATTTTGTAAGACGATTCGTTAAAGACATAATCAATTCTCCTTTTTGTTATGACTCTATCTTACACCGTCAATATCAAATCTATTAGAGGGCTTTTGTAAAGTTTGTGTAAAATTAGGAGAATCATCACTAGCTCCTCTCACACCACTGTACCTATCGCACGAAAAAAGAATTCCACCTGTAAGTCGAATTCTTTCCTTCTTATTCTCATTTAGAAACGTCACTCCGCCTTCTCTATATCCTCTCGCACTTCCTTGGCATTAAATTTCGCAAAGAGGTACTGGCGGTCTTGGATTGGGAAGCGTTGGTCCAGCTGATCGACTGCCCCCACTTCCACATTGCCCTGGGCGATAACATAGTCCATAACGTGGCCGCCAAAGGTCAAATCATCTGAGATAAAGTGCAGGTGGTAACCCGCTACGCTGACGCCGTGGAAAATTTCCGGTGTCCAGATACCTACAATGGTGCCCGAAATATCCTCAGCCGTGTATTCAGGCTGGTGGCTGGCCACCTCCGCAAACCGAACGCTGGAGGCTGACTTGGGAATCATGCGGACGTGCATGCGAGAAAAGGTCCCCTTAATCTTAATCGAACGGAAAAGATTCTCCCCGTCATAATAGGACTCAATTCTTGCCTGCAGCTCCTCACTGGTCATCTCAAAGCGCTGCTTGAAAATGACCTCAGCTTCGTGGAAAATAACCGCTGCATAGGGTACCTTCATATCAGCAGGAACCTCCACCACTTGCGGCTTATCCCCTGCTCCCTTGGCCTGATAGGCCTTGCCATCTAGTACAATCAATTCTCCGTCGATAGAGTCCAAGGTCCCCAGCCCCAAATCACCGTGTTCCAAGAGCTCACCGACCGTCAAGGAACCACCGTAAAGACCAGCCATGAGAGCCCCTAAGGTATTGTATTGAAATAATCGATTTACTTGCATATCCTACTCTTCATTCAAAAATTCTTGCATGGCCAAATCATCTGGCACCAGGCTCAAATACCGACCAGCCTGGACACGCGCATCCTCAGCCCGCCCCATAAGCCGTAAAGCCTCCACATAATCCGCCAAAAATTCTGGATTGTCTGCCAAATCTGCAACCAAGTCATCAAAGATAGCCAAAGCCTGCTCCACTTCTTCCAAAGACATATTGGCCTTGGCAATATTCCAACGGGCCAGGACATTGTCCAAGTCATCGGTCAAGAATGGCAATACTTCCTCATAGCGCTCCTGCTCCAAATAAAGATTGGTCAAGCGCAAGGCCACTTCATTCTCATCATCAATGACCTCCCGGGCCCGCAGCAGGAAGTCCTCTGCCGCCGCCTCATCATGCAATTCATAGGCATACTGGGAAGCCTGCAGGAGCAGATTGGCATCAAAGTCATTTTTGGCCAGGCCTTGCTGGGTCATGGCCAGAGCCGCCTCCAACTGGTGTTCCGCATGGAGAGACTGCCCATAGGCGTACTCATAGCCCTCAAAGTCAGGATTGATGGTATCTAGCTGCTTAAAGTAGAGATTAGCCTTCTGGTATTCTTCTTGTTCAAATAGCAGAGCTGCCAACTCAAAAACCGTCTGGTCATCATATTCCAGCTCCACAGCCTTTTCCAGAAATTCGACAGCCGCCTCGAACTTGCCCAGACTAGCATAGGCTAGACCAATCCGCTGATAGGTCGACACCCCAGTCAATTCGTAGATTTCCCGATTGTCCAGCTGGGCGTAGAGGGAAACAGCTTCCTTGAAATTTTCCAATTCCATGTCCAACTCAGCTAGTCCAAAAGTGATAATGGGCTCATCCGACAGGTGACTAGCCTCCAGCAATTTTTCACGGGCTACATCCGATAGGCCCTCTGCCTGGTACAAATCTGCCTTGACCAAGAGTGCCTCTAAGTAGGCAGGGTGGCGCTCAGAAATGGCCTCCAGATAACCAAAAGCCTCTTCGACCAAGCCATCTTCAAAGGCAATCTGAGCCAAATTGATAGCCACTTCTGGGTATTGACTCTGCAATTTCCCATAAATCTCCGCCGCCTGGGGGAGAAATCCAATGGACTCCAGGTAGGCAGCCAGGGCCAAGAGCGTCTCTTCATCGTCCCGGACCAAGGCCCGCTTGAAATATTTATTGGCTTTATCCAAATCCTGCTGGTCCAAACAAGCCAGCATCTTTTCACTATTGTTCATTATTCGCTTCTAAACTCTCTATTGTATCTTCTTCGTATAATTCGCTATAAACCTTGTACCATTCAAAGGCTGCCTTGACCAAGACCTTGATAGAGGCATAGATAGGAATTCCCAAAAGAACGCCCAGCACCCCAAACATCTGCCCTGAAGTCAAAAGGACAAAGAGAATGGTAATAGGGTGGATGTTCAAGGAAGAACCGATGATCAAAGGCGTCACAAATCGACCTTCAATGGTTTGCTCAATCATAAAGACAATCAAGACCTTGACCAGCATGAAGGGACCTGCAATCAAGCCCAAAATGACAGCCGGAATCATAGCCAAGAAGGAACCCAGATAAGGGATTAGATTGAGAAAACCAGCCAAAATCCCCAGGGTCACAGGATAGCTGAGACCAATGATGGAGAACATGATGGAAAACATGAGAGCCACAATCATGGCCACCGTCACCTGACCGCGCACATAGTTGGACAGCTGGCTATTGACATCCGACAAAACGGTTCCAATGGGCGCCCGCCACTTGGTCGGCAAGTATTGGGTGATATAAGCATTGAGCCCCTTACCATCTCGCAGGAGATAAAAGAGGATAAAGGGCATAATCAAGACCGCCACAATAATCTGCGATGCCGTTGAAATCAAATGACTAGCCCAGTTGACCGCGCTGGATGAAAATCGCTGAGCAAAGGAAATAATCTGATCATTGACCTGATTGATCGCCTGAAGGGCCGTCGGTCGGAATTGTTCAAACCTCTTATCCTGCAACAAGGAGGTTAACTGTAGCTCTAGCTTTTGAATGTTTGCAGGCAGATTTTGCACAAATGAAACTACCTGTTCCTGGATATTTGGAATTGCTACTGCCAAGCCCCAAACTAAAAGCAGTCCAATCAGAACAAAAACAATGGAAATACCAATCGTTCTGGAAACCTTCCTCTTCTCCAACCAATCCACAATGGGATTTAGGAGATAATAAAGCAAGCCTGTCAACAGCATAGGCAAGAGAATAATCTCCACAAAACTACCTATCGGTTTTAGCAAAAAACTAATCTTAGTAAATACAAGAATAGTCAGACTAATCAGCAGGGTCACCAGGAAAAAAGTCACCGCCTGATTGTTAATAAACCATTTAAAAAACCAGGTCACACTAAACTTTTGATCTTTCTCGTCCATCTCATTTCTACCTTTCCTTTTTCTACTATTGTACCATGTAAATGCCGAAAATTTATGCTGGAAATCATGTCCAAGAAATTTTTTCATGCAGAATTGTGGTATAATTTAAACAATCACTAGATAAGGAGAAACAAATGAACATTTATTTCGGAACCTACACCAAAAGAGACTCAAGAGGGATTTATAAGGCTAACTTCAATCCTGAAACTGGCTCACTAGCTCAATTAGAATTGGTCGCTGAAGAGCCAAACCCAACTTACCTTGCTTTCGATGCAGAGGGACGACTTTACTCCGTTGGCTCAGAAAACGGTCAGGGAGGGATTGCTGCCTTTACAGCTGATTTCCAACCACTCAACCATGTCGTTGAAGAAGGGGCTCCCCATTGTTATGTTGCAGTTGACGAAGAGCGCAATTTGGTCTATGGTGCCAATTACCATAAGGGACAGGTCTTGGTCTACAAACGTTTAGAAGACGGTTCTCTGGAATTGGCAGACCAGGCGCAACATGAAGGGTCTGGTCCTCATGAAAACCAAGCATCTCCTCATGTTCACTTTGCGGATTTGACACCAGATAAGTTATTGGTAACCTGCGATTTGGGAACGGACCAGGTCATCAGCTACAAGGTATCTGACCAAGGTAAATTGGAACAAGTAGGTAGCTATTCTTCTGCTCCTGGGGCAGGACCACGGCACATTGTCTTCCACCACCACGCAAAAATTGCCTATCTAATCTGCGAACTCAATTCGACCATTGAAGTTTTGATTTACGATGGTCTTGGTCAATTTGAACACATGCAGACCATCTCGACCCTGCCAGCTGACCACACTGGTTTCAACGGCACAGCTGCTGTTCGCATCAGTAAGGATGGGAAATTTGTCTACGGTTCTAACCGCGGTCACGACTCCATTGCTGTCTACAAGACCTTGGGTGATGCCAGCCTTGAGCTAGTGGAAATTGTCCCAACCAATGGCAAGACGCCACGTGATTTTGCCCTCAGCCCAGATGAAAAATTCCTGGTTGCGGTCCACCAAGACTCTGACAATGCGACTGTCTTTGCCCGTGATGAAGAGACAGGTCGATTAACAGAACTATCCTATGATTTCCTGGTTCCAGAAGCTGTCTGCGTGACCTTTCATCCATAATTCAAAATAATTGTGAAATCGCTCTATTTTTGGTTTAATAGACAAATAGGAGGTGAGATTATGAATCCAGTAGATTTGTTTAACGAAGTAAAAGACTTGATTGCCAACAAAGACTTTGACGGTGCAAAACAATTCATAGAAGAAAACAAAGACAACTTCGGCGAATACTTGGAGCAAGCAAAAGGCTTGTTGTCAGGTTCTGAAGGCGTTAACGGTCTTTTAGATAAAGTTAAAGGCTTATTCTAATACATGTAAAAACTAGGCTGAGAATGTTCAGTCTAGTTTTTTGTTTGTTCAAACATATTTGTTATCTCCTGCAATGAAGGAATTACCCAATCACTCTTCAATTTTTCATTTTCACTGGCATGCTTCCCAAAATCTGTCAGTATTCGTACAGTCCACATTCCCAAAGATTTAGCAGGTAGAATATCATTATCATACCTATCACCAACATAGACAACTCTATCTGCAGGGATGTTTACTTTTTGCAAGGCAAGTGTGAAAATAGTTGTATCTGGTTTAGATAGCCCAACCTCTTCAGAGAGGATGATGAGTTGAAAATAAGACTCAATTTGAACTGACCCCAAAAAATTGGACAAATAATTATTGAAAGGATTTAGTTCTGTATTGGACAGGACTAAGTCCTTTTAATTTTGCTTTGATTCGTTTGTTGTTATAGTAAAAAATATAATCAGTAATAGCTTTCTCCAGTTGATCCAGAGACTTGAAACTCTTTTCAAATCCGTAAAACATTTCTGTTTTCAAGACGCCAAAGAAAGACTCCATCATCCCATTATCTGGGCTATTCCCTTTGCGGGACATGGATGGTCGAATGCCTTTTGTTTCCAAAAAGTAATGGTAAGACTGGTGCTGGTATTGCCAACCTTGATCGCTGTGGAGAATAGTCCCACTGTATAAATCTGCTGGAAAAGCCTTCGCAAGCATGGTTTGAACCTGTTTCAAGTCAGGTGACCGAGACAGGGTAAAAGCAATAATCTCACTATTATAGCCGTCAAGAACAGGCGATAAGTAGAGTTTCCCTTCAGGCAAAGCAAACTCCGTCACATCGGTATAACATTTTTCATAAGGCTTAGATCCCTCAAACTGACGTTTAATCAGATTATCAGCCTTCTTACCCACCTCACCTTTGTAAGAAGCATACTTGCGCTTACGACGAATACGAGCCGCTAAGCCCATGACTGTCATCAAGCGCTGCACCTTTTTGTGGTTGATGAAGAAACCTCGATTTCTGAGTTCTAAATAAATCCGACGATAGCCGTAATTACCTTTATGGTCATCATAAATGGCTTGAATTTCAGCCTTAATTGCTTTGTTCTTGTCGGGTTTATCCAGTTGCTTGACTTGATAATAATAAGTTGAGCGAGGCATTTTAGCTGTCGCAAGTAGGAGGTCTAGTCGGAATCCTCCTTGGACCATATCTCTAATTGTTTCTGCTGTTCGCGCACTAGTGCTTCGTCCCTCAAGCGAAGTTCTCTCAACTTTTTTAGGAAGGCCACCTCAGTTCGAAGACGTTCATTTTCCTCTTGAAGGCGCTCTAATTCCGTCAT
>NZ_JBRKNW010000024.1:0-28740 GCF_053010325.1 Streptococcus sp. P25B114
ATATGAACCCTTTCTAATGAGTTGTTTAGTCGCTTTTCATTATAGGTCATATGGGACTTTTTTTCTACACTCAAAAAGGCTCCATAATCTCTACAGTGGATTTACCCACTACAGAAATTATAGAGCCATAATAATTAAATTGAGAAGTCTATTGCGAAAGCGATAGACTTTTTTGCATGAGCCAAATCAAAAATCCTACCATTTGGCAGGATTGTCGTATTATCTTTTAATATAATTGGCAGGCTCATAAGGACTTCTGTCAAAATTCGTATCCTTGCCCAGAATTTCTTTGGCAATTTGCCAGCCGATAAAGGGTCCATTAGTCAGGCCAGAAGAGCCCAGACCACTGGCCACCCAGATATTGTCCATTTCAGGAACAGTCCCGTAAAATGGTGCGTAGTTGGAGGTATAGGCCCTGGTACCAATACGAGTGCGAACCACAGGGTAGTTGGCCAAATCAGGCATAAATTCCGCAGATTTTTCATGCATGGTTTGGATTTTTTCAGGGTCAAGGGTCAAATCATAGCCCATATTATCCTCATGGGTGGCCCCGACAATGATTTTTCCATTCTCAAACGGCAGGATGTCAATTTGACCATAGGGCATGCAGACTGGCCAGTCGCTGGTATCAAAATCTGTATCCAATTCCAGAAGCTGACCTTTTTGTGGACGGACATCTACCTGATAGCCGAGAGGTTCCAGCATATCTGGCAACCAGGATCCGGTTGCTAGGATAATGTGGTCGGCAGTTAGTTCTCGCCCATCCAGCTGAACAGTTCCTTCATCTATCAGTCTAGCCTGTCCCTGCAATAGAGCTCCGCCATTTTCCAAAAACTTTTCCTGTAACAAGTCAATCAGTTTTCCACCGTCGATACGGCCGCCGCCTTCCAGGTGGATACCGTAGAAATCAGGCTTGAGTGGTGGTAGATAGTTGCTGACTTCTTGTCCTTCAAGAGTAGTGATGTCTCCAATGGTAGGGGTGTCTAGCCTGCGGTCTTCTGCGATTTTCTTGATTTTGTCCAGGAGTTCGGGCTTGCTTTTGAGGCCAATGGTTCCAGTTTGCTTGAAGGGGATGTCCTTGGCTCCTGCACTTTCCAAATCAGCTACCAACTGGCGATAGAAGACAGCACCTTGCGAGGTCAGGCGGTACCAGTCCTTGTTTTTCTTCTGGGCCATCCAGGGGCAGATAATGCCAGCAGCAGCACGGGTAGCTGTACCAACACCGTGGTCAATCAGGGTCAGGTCAATATTGCTATCTTGAGAAAGGTAGAAGGCAGCGGTTGAACCAACAATGCCTCCACCAATAATGATGACATGTTTCTTCATAATGTTCATTATATCACAAATTCAGGAGTTTATTTATTTTTTCCCCCATGTTACAATAGAATCTAGAAATCAAGGAGAGAGATTGTGTCTGATATTATGTATCCAGAGGTTCTGACGCTTGGGAGCGGAGCCGTCAAAGTAGCAACAGTGGGAGACAGTCTGACCTATGGTTATGGGCTGGACAATCGTGAAAAGGATGCTTATCCGTCTATTTTGGCTGAAAAATTGGGTCACCACTACCAGGTGTCCAACTTCGGTCTTAGCGGCCGTTCCCTCCAATCGACAGCAGATTTTCCCTATTTCAAGGAAGAAAATGCCCAACTGTCCTTGGAGAGCGAGGCTGACATCGTCATCATCATGATTGGTAGCAATGATAGCCGGGGACCTTACTGGAACAAGGAAGGCTTTCGGCGAGAGTATAAGGAAATGGCAGAGCGTTATATGAATTTGCCCAGCCAGCCAGACGTCTACCTGGTTATCCCGCCTTTCGTGCCAACCAGCCGCTTCGGCCTCAATAACCAGATTATCGAGGAAGAGTTGCAGGCTATCATTCCTAAAATCGGTCAGGAGCTGGGCCTGCCTGTCATCAATCTCTATCCCATAACCAAGGGGAAATTGGAGTACTATAGCGACGGCCTTCATCTCAGTCCGCTGGGCAATCAGGTCATTGCCCAGGAAATTTATCGTCACCTCCAAGGGTAAATGTCAAGTATTTTCATGAAAATATGCTATACTAATAGAGATTGGAGAGATTATGGTAAAGAGAGACCTTTTTCGCCAACTCTTATTGTTGGTATTGCTGATTTTAGGAATTATTGGGCTGAGGGTATGGTTGTTTGAACCAGTGCGTATTACTTCAACCATGGCCAATGACTACATTAAGCGAAATGATGTCATTATCGCCCTAAAGAATACAGAACTCAAGCATGGGGAATTTGTCCTATACGAACACGAGGGCAAGGAACATGTTAGCAGGATTATCGCCCTCGAAGAGGAAACAGCGACCTATCTAGATAATGTTCTCTACCGCAACCAAAAGATTGTGCGTGAGGATTATTTGGAGCTTATCCCGGAGCAGGAGTATTATACGGAAGACTTGACGATTGAAACCCTAACAGGCGGGGAGTTTCAGGTTATTCCCAAAGGTAAGATTCTGGTCTTAAATGATAATCGAATGGACCGGAATGATAGCCGCAGCTTTGGTTTGATTGATCAGAGTGACATTATAGGGCGCTTGAGCTTTAGAATCAGCCCCTTGTCTGAATTTGGCTTTATTGAAACAGGACTAACCCAATAGAGGTTGGTTCTTTTATTTTCAAAAATTTTCATCGAAAATTAAAAGTTGACTATACCAATTTAATGATTGACAAGTTTATAAGTCTGTTATATACTGTTTTTACTGGTCTTTGTAGTAGAAAATCTGACTAGACCAATTTATTGAAAATGAATGAAAGTCGGTGTAGCAAACACCGAGGTGATAGGATATGTGTGGAATTGTTGGTGTTGTTGGAAATACAAACGCAACAGATATTTTGATTCAAGGTTTGGAAAAATTGGAATATCGTGGTTATGATTCAGCTGGTATTTTTGTGACCGGTGGTTCAGAAGACCACCTGGTTAAGGCTGTGGGTCGTATTGCAGAACTTTCCGCTAAGGTAGGGGATAAGACAGATGGCACAGCTGGTATCGGCCATACACGCTGGGCTACCCATGGCAAGCCAACTGAAAACAATGCCCACCCTCATACATCCCAAACAGCTGGCCATATTCTGGTCCACAATGGTGTGATTGAGAACTATGCTGAAATCAAGGCAGACTACCTGGCAGGCCATGATTTTAAAGGGCAAACGGATACTGAAATTGCTGTTCATTTGATTGGACAATTTGCCTCAGAAGGCTTGTCAACTTTGGAGGCTTTCAAAAAGGCACTTCATATCATCCAAGGTTCGTATGCCTTTGCTTTGATTGATGTGACAGATGCGGATACGATTTATGTTGCTAAGAATAAATCACCACTCTTGATTGGTCTGGGTGATGGCTACAACATGGTCTGCTCCGATGCCATGGCTATGATTCGTGAAACCAGTGAATATATGGAAATTCACGACAAAGAATTGGTTATCGTGAAAAAAGACAGTGTTCAAGTTATGGACTACGACGGCAATGCTATCGAACGTGGAAGCTATACTGCTGAGCTTGATCTGTCTGATATCGGTAAGGGAACATATCCTTACTACATGCTCAAGGAAATTGATGAGCAACCAGCTGTCATGCGTAAATTGATTGGCGCATACACAAATACTGATGAACAAGTAACAGTTGATGCGGAGATTGTCAAGGCAGTACAAGATGCTGACCGTATCTATATCCTAGCAGCTGGTACTTCCTACCACGCAGGATTTGCCGCAAAAGACTTCATGGAGAAGTTGACGGATACACCAGTTGAGCTGGGGATTTCTTCTGAATGGGGTTATAATATGCCGCTCTTGAGCCAAAAGCCCCTCTTTATCTTCATCAGCCAGTCTGGTGAGACAGCGGATAGCCGTCAGGTTTTGGTTAAGGCCAATGAAATGGGCATTCCAAGTTTGACGGTGACAAACGTTCCAGGCTCTACCCTGTCTCGTGAGGCCAACTACACCATGTTGCTCCATGCTGGTCCAGAAATCTCTGTTGCTTCAACCAAGGCCTATACTGCTCAGATTGCAACTCTAGCTTTCTTGGCCAAGGCTGTTGGGGATGCCAATGGAAATACCTATGCCAAGGAATTTGATTTGGTACACGAATTGTCCATTGTTGCCCAGTCTATCGAGGCTACTTTATCAGAAAAAGATATTATTGCTGAGAAAGTGGAGAAACTACTTGGTACAACTCGAAATGCCTTCTATATCGGACGTGGCAGCGACTATTACGTTTCTATGGAAGCGGCTCTCAAGCTCAAGGAAATTTCCTATATCCAGTGTGAGGGTTTTGCTGCTGGAGAGCTCAAGCATGGTACCATTTCCCTGATTGAAGACGGTGTGCCGGTTTTGGCCTTGATTTCAAATAATCCTCATCTGGCCAGCCACACCCGTGGAAATATCCAGGAAGTGGTGGCGCGTGGTGCCCATGTCATGACCATCGTTGATGAGGCCATTGCCAAGGAAGAAGATGACTTCACAGTGACTAGTGTTCACCCATTCTTGTCTACCATTGCCATGGTTGTCCCAACCCAGTTGATTGCCTACTATGCGACGCTCCAACGTGGTCTGGATGTGGACAAACCGCGTAACCTGGCGAAATCAGTAACAGTTGAATAAGCTTGCAAATCCACCTGTAAATTTGGTGGATTTTTGCATGAATATTCGATTTTTATGTGAAATTTATGAAAAATTCTGACAAATTTCTTTCAAATCGCCCAATTTTCTGCTATACTAGATAAGATAATAACTCTTTTGGGAGATGTTTATGGATTATATTTTGGAAGTCTTGCCCCCCTTGGTGGATGGTGCTTTAGTCTCCTTACAAGTATTTGTTTTAGTATTAGTCTTGTCCTTGCCTTTGGGAGCTGTCTTTGCCTTCCTCATGCAAATCAAATTCAAGCCCTTGCAGTGGCTCTTGCATTTTTATGTACTTATTATGCGAGGGACCCCTTTGCTCCTGCAATTGATTTTTGTCTACTACGTCTTGCCGAGTGTGGGGATTACATTTGACAGGATGCCAGCGGTGATTACTGCCTTTACCTTCAACTATGCGGCTTATTTCTCTGAGATTTTCCGTGGAGGAATTGAGGCTATCCCAGCTGGTCAGTATGAGGCGGCTAAGGTCTTGAAATTTACACCTCTTCAGACTATTCGCTACATCGTCTTGCCCCAGGTTGTCAAGATTGTCCTACCAAGTGTCTTCAATGAAGTCATGACCCTGGTCAAGGATACCTCTCTGGTCTACGCCCTGGGAGTCAGTGACTTGCTCTTGGCCAGTCGAACTGCTGCCAACCGTGATGCTAGTCTAGCACCTATGTTTATTGCAGGGGCCATTTACCTGCTCATGATTGGAGCGGTTACGCTGGTTTCTAAACAGGTTGAAAAGAAATTTGATTACTACAAATAGGAGGAAGTCATGTTAGAATTACGCAATCTATCCAAACGATTTGGCAACAAGCAGATTTTCTCCAACTATGATTTGGTCATCCCGGAGGGGAAAATTGTCGCCATTGTTGGTCAATCCGGTGGCGGTAAGACTACGCTTCTCCGTATGCTGGCAGGTTTGGAGACCATTGATGAAGGTACTCTGATTTACAATGGTCAAGAACTGCCAGTCGAGGAATTGGAGAAACGACATTTGCTGGGCTTTGTTTTCCAAGATTTCCAGCTTTTCCCCCACCTTTCAGTATTGGAAAACTTGGTCCTCTCCCCTATTAAGACACAAAATATGTCGGCTATAGAAGCGGAAGACAAGGCCCGTAAACTTCTGGAAACACTAGGCCTGGCCAACCACGCAGCAGCCTATCCTTATTCTCTATCAGGAGGGCAGAAGCAGCGTGTGGCCCTGGCTCGCGCCATGATGATTGATCCTGAGATTATTGGCTACGATGAGCCGACTTCGGCATTGGATCCTGAGCTACGAAAAGAAGTTGAAAAGCTGATTTTGGAAAACCGTGCGACAGGAATCACGCAGATTGTGGTAACCCACGATATGCAGTTTGCTGAAAATATCGCAGATGAAATTATCAAGATTGAACCGAAGCATTAAAGAGGTAAGACATGGTGAAAATGAAAAACATAATTCTTGGAGCAACAGCTCTTGTAACAAGTTTGGCCCTTGCAGCCTGTGGCTCAGGCAGTTCTACTACAGAGTCAGACAATTGGTCTACTTATGAAAAAGATAAGTCAGTGACTATTGGTTTTGATAAGACCTTTGTCCCGATGGGATTTGAAGAAAAAGACGGTCAATACACTGGTTTTGATATCGAATTAGCAACAGCAGTTTTTGAAAAATACGGTATTACGATTGATTGGCAACCGATTGACTGGGACTTGAAAGAGACAGAGCTCAATAACGGCAATATTGATATGATTTGGAATGGCTATTCCATTACAGATGAACGCAAGGAAAAAGTTCTTTTCTCTGATGAATACATGGACAACCAGCAAGTTTTGGTGACCAAGAAATCATCTTCTATTGCTGATCCAGCTGGCATGAAGGACAAGGTTCTCGGTGCTCAAGCAGGTTCTGCAGGTTATTATGCATTTACATCTCAGCCTGAAATTCTTAAGGACCTGGTAAAAGACAGTGATGCTAGTCAGTATGCGACCTTCAACGAGGCCCTTATCGACTTGAAAAATGACCGTATCGACGGACTCTTGATTGACCGTGTGTATGCCAATTACTATCTGCAAAAAGAAGGTATCATTGATGACTACAATATCATTGATGCTGGCTATGCTAACGAGGCCTTCGGTGTTGGTGTACGTAAGTCAGACAAGACCTTGGTAGACAATATCAACAAAGCTTTTACAGAGCTTTATAAAGAAGGTAAGTTCCAGGAAATCTCTGAAAAATGGTTCGGAGAAGATGTGGCAACTGATGCTGTGAAAAACTAAGCAAATAAAAATTCTCAACCGTCATTTGGCTGAGAATTTTTTTCTTTACAGTTTTTTAGAAATCTGATGGAAGACGACAGTCCATTCTTCGTGGCGGCGCCAGAGAGAGGTATGGACATAGTCACCGATTTCAAAGGTGACCAGTTTGGATTTTTGACTGACAGATGTCATTTGATAGTTGGACAAGTAGGTGGACTGGACCTGGTGCTGTTCCAGCATGCCATCCTTGTCATGATAACGTCCTTTGGCATCAATCAGGAGATAGGCTGGGTCAATCAAGTCCTCATAGCCTGGTGCATGGGTCTGAATTTCAGTTTCATAACGGAAGAGTTTGTCGTAAACATGCTCGTAGATTTCATCATGTGGAATTTCAGATGGTTCTACGTGTATATCTACATCAAAAACACCATGTTTGAGTGTTAGGAGTTGCTCAACCTGCTCGGTGATTTCATGGCTTTCGTAAACAGAAAGGTCAGGATTCATTTCCAAGACAATATCCAGATAAATATTGGCTCCGTAGGTTCGGCCTCGCTGGGACTTGACGGAGACTATCTTGGGGAGCTTGAGGATATCCTCTTCGTACTTGTGGAGCAATTCTTCATCGAAACCGTCAGATAGGCTGAAGAAACTTTGCATGAAGATGTCGTAGGCCGTTTTCAGGATGAAGAAGGTGATGACGATGGCTGCAACCTTGTCAACAATACTGAGGTTGAAGGCGGCAGCAAAGACAGCAACGGAAGTTCCAATTGACGTAACTGCGTCGGATAAATTGTCCTTGGCAGCTGCTTCAAGTCCTTTGGAATGGACTTTTTTAGCCAGTCTGCTGTTATAGATATAGACCCCAATCATGACCAGGGCTGAGAAAATACCCACCAGGGCACCCAGCATATCGACTTGAACCACTTCCTTGCTCAGGAGTTTTTCAATGGTTGAATAGAGGACCTGAAAACCAACCATAAACATGATGAAAGAGGTAATCAGGCTAGCAAGGTCTTCCATTTTCCAATGGCCAAACTTATGGTCTCTATCAGCCGGTTTTTGGGCCATTTTCAAGCCAATCAGCACGGCCACATTTCCGATGATATCAGAGAGGTTGTTGAAGGCGTCGGCTCGAAGTGCATCGGAATGAAAGAGCTCGCCAGCAGCTAGTTTGAGCCCGGATAGGAGGATGTAGGCTGAAATGGAAATCTGTGCGCCACGTTCGGCTAGTTTGAGATTGCTTATCGGTTGATTGTTCATCTGGTCTCCTTTTTAAGCTAATATTGTACCAAAAAAAACACCTAGTTTCAATCTAGGTGGTCGGTGTCTGGTACCAGCGTTTTTGAATGGCTCTGTACACTTGCAAGAGTACGGTACCGCTGGCCATGCCGATAGGAATGATGAGACAGAGGGTCAGGACACTGGTGATATTGGCAAGGGCTTGGGCATAATCTCCAGAAACAAAATAGGTTGTTGTCATATAGGACCGATAGCCAGGGACTAGGGGAGCCAGGATAGCCAGAGAAAAAATGATAGAGGGTGTCTTGAGTAGGATGCTCATGACCTGGCTAATCATGGAGCCGATGACCGCTGCCAAAAAAGTGGCAACGAGCGGATTGGTTGGTCCCTGCAGTAGGAGATAGAGGAGCCAGACAAACATTCCTAGAAGTCCTCCGGGAACCAGAAGTTTCCTAGGAACATTGAGGATGACCATGAAGGCAATCATGGCTATAAAAGAAGCTACAGCTTGTAGTAAAAAATTCATAAGTTACCCCACGAGTAAGAGTGCAACAGTGGTCCCTGCACCCAGGGACAGGATAATCAGAGCCGTTTGAAAGAGCTTGGTCATGCCGGTATTGATATGGTTGGTCATCAGATCTCGGACCGCATTGGTCAGGGTGATACCAGGCACAAAGGGCATGACAGCGCCAGCATTGATAAGGTTGGGATTGATAGCCAGGCTGGTGTATTTCTCTAGTAGATAGGCGGTTAGGGAAAATAGCAGAGCTCCACAGAAGGTAGTCACAAAAGCAATGCCGATAAATTTCTCAATCTGCAGCGAGAGGGGAAAGGCCAGAGCGGTCGCAGCAGCAGAGCAAAAAGCATCCCAGGCGGAGCCGCCGAACATAAGGGTAAAGAAGGGAACGGCAAAAATAGCCGCCAAAATCAGCTGGCCAGTCGCATAAGGTGCTTTTTCCAGTTTGATAGCAGACAGAATTTCCCAGGCCTCTTCAAGGTTAATCTGGCCTTCAACCAGCGAACGAGAGACCTGATTGACATCGCAGACCTTCTGCATATTGTAGCTGGAGGAGACAATTCTCTTCATCCGGGAAATGTTGGTGTGGTCAATGGAAAAGAAAATGGCCGCTGGAATGGCCAGCACATTGGCATCCATTATCCCTTGAGAATGGGCGATGCGAATCATGGTATCCTCCACCCGATGAATTTCCGCCCCGCTTTGGAGTAAGATGCTACCGGCCAGCATAAGCACGTCAATGACCAGGTCTTGCTCTTTTTGTTTCATTTCATCCCTAGCTCTTTCCTTGGTGTTTTAGTTTATTATATCAAAATCAGCTCTGGTAAGAAGGATTTTTATAAATAATGAGCAAAATAGTTGAAAAATATTCGGATTGCAGTACAATTGATTGGTCAACGATTGACAAATCAACAAATGGGAGAAGTCATGTCAAGCATGGAAGAGGTACTTTACCAACTGAAAATTACCGAAGAGGTCATTACCAATCTATTTGAAAAGCGGTTGGGGATTTCCCTGACCCGTTATCGGATTCTTCAGATTTTGCTAGAGGAGACACCACTTCACCAAACAGCCTTGCAGGAGAGGCTTGGAATTGACCGCGCAGCCATTAGCCGGCATCTGAAAATTTTGGAAGAGGCGGCTTACATCCGTCGTGAGCGAAACCCTGACAATCAGAGGGAAATTTTGGTTTACCCGACCAAGAAAGCGCAGAAGGATTTGATTGATAGCCCGCCCAGCCAGCATGTGGTGGTCAAACGGGCTATGGAACATATCCTAACAGCTGACCAAGTGGAGCAATTTCAGCAGATTCTGACCAAGCTAAGTGCAGGCTTGAAAGACCTCCCTCTATAACTATTCTTAAGGAGATATAGCATGTCTATTTTTACAACTATTTTAGCTACCATCGTAGCATTGGAACACTTGTACATTATGTATTTGGAAACTTTTGCTACTCATTCGGACTCGACCAGCCGTGTCTTTAATATGGCCAAGGACGAGCTGCAACGCAAGTCTGTAACCACCCTGTTCAAAAACCAGGGAATCTACAATGGCTTGCTGGCCCTTTTTCTACTTTATGGAATTGTGACTGGCAATCTTGAAATTGTGACCATATTTGTCCTCTATGTTATCGGCGCAGCTGCTTATGGTGCGATTACTTCAAGCCCTAAAATTATCCTGAGCCAAGGAGGTCCAGCCATTTTGACCCTCTTGTCACTTTTGATATTTAAGTAGTCAAAAAGCCCCCGAGCTGGAGGGCTTTTCGTGTACTCTTACTGAACATAAATGTCGCCATTTTGGCTATGCAGGGTCAACTTGTTTTTTGCATTTGGATTGCCATGAGTGGTTTGTTCGCTATCTTCATCAGCAGAAAGTTCTTCGATTGCAAGATCCTTCAGGCTTTCCTTATGAATGGTCAGGTCAATGTCACCGTCGTAGGCCAAGACATCATAGTTGCCGATGACTTGCAGCCCAGTGGCGCGAATGTTGCCATTTTCTACGGTCAAATGGTTGAGCTGGTCACTACTTGAGTCTTCCACATCTTCTAGTTTTACTTCCTGCAAATCAATATCTCCATCCCAGACTACGATGTTAGTTGAGTGAATGGTGGTTTTTTTGGCCAAGAAGTTACCGTTGTTGATAGAAATATCCAGTTTGTCAACGGTCATATCTTCAAGATTGGCATTTCCATCAAAGAGTCCGCCGGTCAATTCATCCAAGTGGCTACCGGCTGGCAAGAGCAGGGTCGGTGTGGTGTAGGTTTGGGTTTGGGTTTGGTTCTCTTGGAGCATTTTTATACCTTCTAGGAAACCGTCATAGCGAAACCCCTGGTCGTTATTATCTTCAATGGTCAGACTGCCATTTATCAGGTCGTAGACAATAGGACTGCCGTGTTTCTTGCTGACTTTAAAATAGAGGGTCGGTTTTTCGACATCACTTGTAGAGATTGTGAGATTGGTGGAGCTATTGATTTTTTGCAAGTTGTCAAATTCAACCTGCTGGACCTGGTAGGAATTTTCTAGGTGATTTCCGATTTCATGCCAGCCACCTAGTAGGAGACCCAGCAAGGACAGAAGGAGGCCAGTTGCTAGGGTAATGAGAGTGTAGCGTGTGCTGGATTTAAGCTGTTTCATAGCGGTCTCCTTTCGGCAATAACTGTTGAATAAAGTGAAGGCTGGCCTGCAGGAGCTTGTGGCCGATAAAAATGGTCGCCTTGATGCCCAAAATTCCCAGAGCTATTCCAATCAAGGATAGGCCGGTGACCAGGATGCCTGAGCTGATAGCAGTGGTAAAGAGTTCAAAGGCTGATAGAAAGCCGGAAATTCCTAGGCTAATCAGGGCGATGCAGAGGCTGGCCATGGCTAGAACCAGGGCTAGGACGAGGAGGATGAGGCTCACAAAGAGAGCCAAGACCACCAGACCCAGAATCAAGCCCATGGGAGCAGCCAAGATAGACAGGGTTACCAGAAGTAGACGGTTGCTGGTGCTAGGCTTTTCTCCACTGACTTCTTTATCATAGAGATTGGCTAAAATATCACTAGCAGCATGCTTGGGACTGCCCAATTCTGCGATGACCTGGTCTTCGTTCTCAGGTCCAGCCTCGTCAAAGTATTCATTAAAATGTTCCATAGCATCATGGAAATCTTCTTGTGGCAGGCGTTTGAGATAGCCAGCCAATTGGTTCATATAGTCTGCGCGTGTCATCATTTTCTCCTTATTTGACAGTAATACTGGAATCGCTTGCGTCCAAAATCAGAGTAGGGGTGATGCCCTCCAGCAGGTATTCCAGGTGGAGCCAATCATCGTCACGTTCTAGGTGAGCAGCAATTTCCTGAGGCAAATGGAGCAGGCTATCGTCTGTTTCCGCTAGAAGATTGCTCTTTTGGGACATGCCCAAGGTGACCACAGAATCTTCGATTTCAAGGGCAAGTTCTCCCTGCCAGGTGGATTGGTTCATTGAAAGGTAACAATCCGCAATCTCCACATGCCCCTTGCCGAGGTTCAGACCTGTCAACATGAGGTTGCAATCTGCTGTCTGCCAGTCAAGGGTTGAACAATTAGAATCCTTACACGTAAGGTTGATATCTTTTGCCTCCATGGTCCAGTTTTGGGCAGTGATGTGCTTGAAGGAGAGATTGCTGTCGCTGGTTTCTGTTACCGTTAAGCGGTCCACAGTCAGGTTGTTGATAACCAGATTGGCATCGGTCAAACGAACATCTGCTGTGTCCAGGGCAGGTTTCTGGGGAAGTTTGAGGACAGTTTTTTGTCTGCTGTCTGAGTAAGCCATCCCAAAGCCCTTTGGTATCTCCATAGAAGAAAGGAGGAGTGTGTCGCCATCCAGGCAGAAGGTAAAGGGCTGGTAGTTGCCATCAAGAGAGGCGGGTGAGAGGAGGCTGGCGGAGTCCTTGTCCCAGCTCTCAATTATCAAGGTTTGGTCCTCCAGCTGGAGGTTAAGGCGTTGGAAGTTTGGCAAAGGGGTCTCCACAGTCTCAAAGTCGAGGGGCTTGGTGTCCTTGAAGCTGAAGTTCTTGAAAAAATTCTTCCAGTCCCAGGTCAAATCAACACGTGGTGGCTCCTGGTTCTCTATCAGGGCATCTTCAGGCAGGTTAGCTATGATTTCCTGGGCAGCAGAGATCGGATCGCCTAGCTCTGAGATAGTCGCCTGGTCATCATTTCGGTCGTCGAAGTATTCTTGGAAATAGTCCAGGGCCTCTTGTTTGGCGGTTGGATTGAGTTTGTTGAGTGCTTGTTCAAGCTGTTTTAAATAATCTACACGTGTCATTTTCGTAGGCTCCCTTCTATAATTCCGTCGATATTGTCCTTGTAGGCTGTCCATTCTCCCTTGAGGAAGGGGATGTGGTTCCGGCCGGCAGGAGTAATGGTGTAGTATTTGCGTTTGCGTCCTTGAAATTCCTGGCTGTAAGTGGTTACATAGCCGGCCTTTTCCAGTTTTTTCAGAATGGGATAGAGCGTGGACTCTTTTATATCGGCCACTATCTTGATGGTTTGACTGATTTCATATCCGTAGGAATCCTGCTTTTCCAGCATGGCCAAAATCAGAAATTCTATCAAGATAGAGGAAACGGGGTAGTACATAAGCTCCCTCCTTTTATTGTGTAAATATTTTATATATAAATAATATACCTATCATTTCCTAAAGTCAAGTAATTATATAAATTTTTTATATATTTTTTAAAAAAGTAAAAGCAACCCTTCCAGCTAGAAAAAGTTACTTCATTTGATATTAGTCGATAAAGAAAGTTTGTGGACCTTGGTAACGGCTTCTGTCATTGAAGGCGATGTAGACATTGAAAAGTGGTGTAAACAAGACATAGAAGATGGCTTGAATATCAGACAAACCAAATGCTTTACCATAGCAGTAAGTCAAATAAATGCCATAAAGTGGTCCAGCAAGTGGGATGAGTAGGAAGAGGATAAACCAGCCTTTGTCCTTGCCGAATGTGATACATTGCTGGATGTAAAGGTTGTAGAATGGAATGAGGGATTTCCAACCAGCATAGCCGGCTTTTTTAAAGAGGATGAAGTTAGAAATAGTTACGAGGATATACCAAATGAGTGAAAAAATCATACCGGCTCCCCAAAGCCCAACTAAAATACCTTGTGCAAATGTTTCTTCTGTCATTATAAAACTCCATTTCTTTTTGATGATTCTATTATAACAGTATTAGTTCAATGATACAATACTTTTTCATAAATTTTGGAAATTTTTCAGAAAAAATCAGACCTTCAATTGAAAGTCTGAACAAATTGTTTATTTATATGCTACAATACCTAAAATCACATCAACAGCTTTTTCCATTGTTTCGAGGCTGACGAACTCGAAGCGACCGTGCATGTTTTCGCCACCTGCGAAGATATTTGGCGTTGGGATGCCCATGAAGGAAATCTTGGAGCCGTCTGTTCCTCCGCGAACAGGCTCGATCAGTGGCTTGATACCAAGATTTTCCATGACGTCCTTAGCAATGTTGATTGGAGTCATGTCTTTTTCGATGATTTTCTTCATGTTGTAGTACTGGTCATGTAGGTTGACAATGACACGTGGAGTGTCAAAATTGGCATTCATCTTTTCAGCGATGTCTAACATGAGCTGCTTGCGGGCAAGGAAATCCTCTTCCTCAAAGTCACGGATGATATAGGTGGTAGAAGCAGTATCGACACTGCCTTCCATGTTCATCAAGTGGAAGAAACCTTCGTAACCTTCAGTTTTTTCAGGACGGTCTGCCTCAGGAAGAGCATTGTGGAAGTCAATAGCTAGTTGGAAGGCATTGATCATCTGGTCCTTGGCAGAACCCGGATGGACATTGCGTCCTAGGAAGTCAATCTTGGCAGCAGCAGCAGAGAAAGTTTCGTACTGGAGTTCGCCCAGCGGTCCACCGTCCATGGTGTAGGCGAAGTCCACATCAAAGTCTTCCACATCAAACTTGTCTGCACCGACACCGATTTCCTCGTCAGGACCAAAGCCGACACGGATTTCGCAATGTTTGATGTCAGGATTCTGGACTAGGTACTCGATAGCCGTCATGATTTCTGCAATGCCTGATTTGTCATCAGATCCTAGCAAGGTAGTACCGTCAGTGGTAATCAGAGTTTGACCCTGGTAATTGGCAAGTTGTGGGAAATCTTTTGGATGCAATTCATAGCCAGAAGTTCCCAAGGCAATCGGATTGCCATCGTAGTTTTCGATGATTTGTGGGTTGACACCTTCTGCGTTGAAATCAGCCGTATCCATGTGGGCAATGAAACCAATCTTACGCGTCAAACTTGGGTCGTTGGCAGGCAGTGTTCCCACAGCAAAACCATTTGGCAGGTAGTGGACATTCTGTAAGCCAATCCGTTCCATTTCAGGCAGAAGGATATTCTGTGCGAACTCAACCTGGTTTTGAGTAGATGGAGTGGTGGTTGAGTTCTCGTCAGAGCGGGTATTTTCTTTGACGTAGACTAAAAATCGTTCGAGTAGTGTTGGGTATTTCATGTGGTCTCCTTACTTGTTCAAAATGTGTTTTTCAATAGCCTTGGCCACACCGTTGTTTTCATTGCTGTCGGTGATATCTTGGGCAATGGTCTTGACTCGCTCATTCGCATTTCCCATGGCGATGCCCAGTCCTGCAAAGGCAATCATTTCCAAGTCATTATTGGCATCGCCAACAGCCATGATTTCCTCAGGCAATATTCCTAGACGGTCAGCCAATTTTTTCAGTCCAGAGGCCTTGCTAGCACCGTTTGGCAGGATTTCCAGCAGGTATTCTTGACTGCGAACGGTCGAATATTTCTGGCTGAGGACAGGATTGTGGGTATTTTCAAAAGCATCAATGGCCTCTTTTTCACCGACAAACATGGCTTCAAAGAAGCGGTGTTTGCCAGATTTTGCTTCTTCTAGGTCGATGGAAATAGGTGTCATCCCAACCAGACTGGCATCATGAATAACGGTTTCATTTGCTTTTTGTGCAACGACAAAGAAATGGTCTTCGTCGAAGAGTGTGAGTTGAACCTCATCAGTATTTGTAAATGTGTCAAGGTAGTCCAAGTCTGTCTGAGTCAGCTCCTCCCAGTCGATCAGACTCCAATCCTTAGTCAAATGGGTCGAGCAACCGTTGTTGACGATGATGTACTCGTCTTCTTGGTCAAAGCCCAGCTGTTCCACAAAAGGCTTGACACCTACCAGGGGACGACCTGTGCAGAGTACGACGGTCACACCAGCAGCAACAGCCTGGTGGATGGTATCAATCTGTGGCTGGGTCAATTCCTTCTTCTCATTAAGCAGGGTTCCGTCCATATCAAGGGCGATTAGTTTAATCATAGGCACCTCCGTATAGTTCTGATATTAGTATAGCATAAATTGAAAAAAGTCGGAATCAATAGTGGAAGAATCCAAAAAATAATCAGGAAAATTTCTCTATTTTTGCTAGAAATATTTTTGACAAATCTGTAACAAAAACTTAATGTTTTGAAGAAATCCAAGCGGGTAAAGGACTTGATGAAGTTAGCTTAAAAAAGTAAATAAAAATAAGGGGAAACATACCTGTCGGAGCTTGCAAATGCTATCAAATAAGGTTAGAATAAAGAAGCGAGTATAATAATGACTCAACTGTAATATGTTTTTATATTAAACTCATGCTAAGAATGTAGGAGAAACGAATGACGAAGAAGATTGCAAAAACAGCAGGTTTTGCTGCTGCAACAACATTGGCTGTCCTAGGACAACAAGCAGTAGAAGCTAGTGAAGTAGTCGTGCCGGCAGAGCCAGTAGCTGATCAGGTATTAACTACAGAAGCAACAGATGCAACAACCACTACCGATTCTACAAGTAGTGAAACAGCTTCTCCAGTAACAGAGGAAGAGGTTATCGCTGCTGAAGACGTTTATAAGGCAGCTGAAGCTGAGCAAGTAGCCCAAGAAGAAGTTGTGGCAACTGCAACTGCGGAAATGGATAGCACTCAGGCACAATTGGACCAGATTGATAGTGAGATTGCTGCAATTGACAGTGCTCAAACGATAATTGAGAATGCTCCTCAGATTATCGAGCAAACTGAATCAAAAATTGCTAGCGAGGAAGCAACGATTGCTCCTGCTGAAACAGCTATTGCAACCGCAGAATCACTTGTGGCGACTGAGGCAACTGATTTGGCAACAGCTAAAGCTGGCGAAGTAGTAGCTAATCAAGTAGTGGCAGATGCTGAAAAAGCTCTTGCTGACGTTAAAGCAGACTTAGCGGAAGTTGGTCTCGAAAGTGCTCAAACAGCAGTAGACAATCTCAAAACAACTGAAGCAAAGCAGATTCAGCAAGTTTCAAGCCTTGAGAACGCTGTCAAAGTAAATGAAACTGCTGTTACAAATGCTGAAAAGGCGCTGACTTCAGCACAAACAACTGCTAAGCAAGACTTAGATAAAGAAATCAGTCAAGTCAATGCAAAATTGTCAGCTAAGAAGACGGAGTTGGCAAATACACCAGCAACAACTACGACGACAACAAATACGGTTAAATCTGTAGTTGGTAGCAATAAGATTACCTTGCCAAGCTCTTACATCAACACCGCCTACCCTGCTCTGAAACAAATTGAGAATGCTGGTTATACAGGATCTACAGCTTTCATTAGTGTTGCAAATCAAAATAAATCAAAAATTGTAGTTGCTAGTCAACAAGGAACTTATGGTATTCAATGGGGCGGAAGCGGTGTGAACACCTACCAATCAATTGCAGCAGATAAAACTCGTACAATTGACCCTGCTAACCTTACCAAGGAAGTTCAAAATGAGATTGCACAGTTTACAGCAGAGATATTGAATGGGGTTCGTACACAACTGGGTTTAGCATCAGTTGCTGTGACAAGTTCAGCCCAAGATTTTGCTAAGCGTGTTGCAAGTGCTTACAATAGCAAAGGTTTAAGTACACTTAACCATGATTTCATAGCTATTGGTTCCGCAGCAACAGCAAGTGGTCTTAAATCTTCCGATAATCGTGGCTACGAGTCCTTGGGGGACTTTGGACATGCTACAACAGTCGATCAGTTAAAAGGGCTCTTCTACAACTCATTGGTTTATATGCTCTTTAACGATGAAGGTTCTAACTTCGGTCATACGATTTCGCTCCTGCAAAATTCAGGCAATGATACTTATTATCTTGGTGCCACATCTCGAGTAGCCTCAAGTCAATTCCGCAGTACCAAGGCTACGCAGACTCAAATTTACATGATTCCTTCGTCGAATATTGTAAGTTCAAACTTTAGTCAGACGCCAATTACAGGTACTACTAGCACAACAGTTGACAACACAAATGCGATTAACAAGCTCAAGGAAGAAATTAAAACTCTCGAGACAAAATTGTCTAACTTGAGAAGTACTAACTTGGCATCTGCACCTATTGTTGTTGCAGCGAATCAAACACTTCGTACGGCTCAAAATCGTTTGCAAACAATTAAGGATAGCTTGGCAACAGCGAAGGCTACACTTGAGCAGACTCAGTATCAGTTGACAGTTGCTCAGAAGAATTTAGCTTCGCTTACTGCACAGAACCAACAACTCCTAACGAAACAAGGACAAGCTCAAACAGCACTTGCTAAAGCGCTTGTGGCTCAAAAAGCAGAGGTGGCAAAAGTTGTTCAAGCTCAAGAAGACTATGACAAGGCAGTAGAAGCTGAAACGGCTGCCAGAGACAAATTAGTCGAAATTCATGCTAGAATTGCTGGCCTGAAAGAGAAAATTGCTGAGACAGAGAAATTGGTTGCAAATGCAACAACCTTGATTGCAGATAGAGAGCGACTAGAGACACAGAAATCTATTTTGGCTGGTCTCTTGTTGAAGCAAAAAGCAGACTTGGTTGAACAATATGATATTCTTAAGGATAAAACAGCTCTAACTGTTGAAGCAAAAGAAGAGTATCTTCGTCTGCTCAACTTGTACCGCTTGGCAACTGGGAACAATATCTTCCAGCTTCCTGATGGAACAATTGTTGCTGTGCCAGCGGTAGCTCCTACAGCTGATGCATTGCCAGAAGGTGAACTTCCTATTCTCACTACTCTAGTATCTCCTACAAATCTAGGAAATACACCAACGGAAGGCTCAAATATTCCTCAAGGTTCAGGAGTTGCAGCTGCTGGTGGTGCCGGTGTTGCGGGTACAAATGGTTCAGCTGGAACTGTTAACCTTACTTCTTTGAGTGCGGGTGTTGCTCCTGTTCAAGGCACAAGCCAATCAAATTCTGCTAAGTCAGAATCTGAAAAAACATTGCCAAAAACATCATCAGTAAATTCAGATATCATGGCAGTTGTTGGTATGATGTCAATGGGACTTACTTTTGGACTCGCAAAAAAGAAACGCGATGAAATCTAATATTCATGATTAAGGGAATCGATTTGATTCTCTTTTTCTTATTGCTGAATTAACATATACTCTCTAATAAAATATCAATATAGAGAAAAAAGGTGTCCTTATGTATAAAGAACTGGTTTAAAAATTAAAGCAGTTGGGAATTTCTTATGATATGGTTGAGCATCCTACTGCCCTGACTACCCAGGAGGCTGATTATTATATTGAGGGAATGGAAGGTGTGCGGACCAAGTCCATGTTTTTGACCAATAAGAAAAAGACGGCCTTTTATCTCCTGATTATGGACGACCAGAAACAGCTGGACATGGAGGATTTTAAGGAAATGGTTGGTGCCAACCGCATTCGCATGGATTCAAGCGACAGTCTCTGGGAAAAGATGGATTGCCTGCGGGGAAGTTTCCATATTTGGTTTGCTCAATAATCCCCAAAAAGATATTTAAGTCTATTTTGATAGGGAAATCTTGACAGAAAAGATTCTGACATTTCATCCAAATATAAATACCAAGACAATTTTTGTGGCAACCCAGGATGTTCTTGCTTTTGTAGAAAGTTTGGGTTTTGATATCCAAATCGTCGACCTGCCATAGGATAATAAAGCTCTGTCAACAATCGGCAGAGTTTTTTGTAAATTTTCCTGAAAAATTGTATAATAGAAATGACAGCTACATGTGTAGCAGACTGTAATTCGACTTGCGTCTGAACTGTGAGGAGGCAAGGACCGTTGGTATGAAAAAATAAACTGGGCAGGTATGATTGCCCCAAAGGAGAAAAGATGAGTAGCATAAAAATCATGGCGCTCGGTGGTGTACGTGAGAATGGAAAAAATCTCTACATCGCTGAAGTCAATGAGCATATTTTTGTATTGGACGCCGGAGCCAAATATCCTGAAAATGAACAGCTGGGTGTGGACGTGGTCGTGCCAAACTTTGATTATTTGGAAGAAAACAAACAGCGTGTGGCTGGCGTTTTCTTGTCCCACGGGCATGCGGATGCCATTGGTGCCCTGCCTTACCTGCTGGAAAAAGTGAAGGTACCGGTTTTCGGTTCACACTTAACGGTGGAATTGGCAAAATTGATTGTTAAAAACAATAATTCTACCAAAAAATTCAATGATTTCCATGTCATCGATGCAGATACGGAGATTGATTTTGGTGATGCGGTTGTATCCTTCTTCCAGACAACCCACTCCATTCCTGAGAGTTTGGGTGTGGTCATCAAGACTGACCAGGGCAATATCGTCTATACTGGTGATTTCAAGTTTGACCAGGCAGCTGATAAGCTCTACCAGACGGATTTTGGTCGCTTGGCTGAGATTGGTAACGAGGGTGTCTTGGCCCTACTTTCTGACTCTGCCAATGCGGATAGTAAGGTTCAGGTGGCCAGCATGAAAGAGGTGGCCAATGAAATTTACAATACCATTTCCGACTGGGAAGGTCGTATCATTGTAGCAGCAGTGGCCAGCAATATTACCCGTATCCAGCAAATTTTCGATGCAGCTGATAGGACAGGTCGTCGTGTCGTTCTGACTGGTCATGACGTGGAAAATATTGTCCGCACAGCTATTTCCCTGAAAAAATTGAAGTTGGTCAGCGAGCGTCTCTTGGTCAAGCCTAAGGACATGAACAAGTATGAGGACCATGAGCTGATTATTCTTGAAACTGGTCGTATGGGTGAGCCCCTCAATGGTTTACGCAAAATGTCAATCGGACGTCACCGCTATGTTGAGATCAAGGACGGCGATTTGGTCTATATCGTAACGACGCCAAGTATTTCTAAGGAAGCGGTTGTAGCCCGTGTGGAAAACATGATTTATAAGGCGGGGGGCACCGTCAAGTCTGTGGCCAAGAACCTGCATGTGTCTGGTCACGGCAATGCGCGTGATTTGCAGCTCATGCTCAATATCATGAAACCCAAGTATCTCTTCCCGATTCAAGGTGAGTATCGCCAACTCAACGCCCACGCCAAGGCTGCGCTGGAAATTGGCATGTATCCAGAAAATATTATCATCGTCAAACGTGGTGATGTTATGGCCTATGAGGATGGTGATTTTGTCCACAGTGGGGCCGTTCCAGCAGGGGATATTATGATTGATGGTAATGCCATGGGAGATGTGGGAAATGTGGTCCTCCGTGACCGTAAAATCCTATCAGAGGACGGTATTTTCATCGTGGCTCTGACGGTCAATCGCCGTGAGAAACGCATTATTTCTAAGGCGAGGGTCAATACCCGTGGCTTTGTCTATGTCAAGAAGAGCAAGGACATCCTGCGTGAGGCATCTGATTTGGTCAATGCCAGCGTGGAAAACTACTTCACCAAGGATAGCTTTGACTGGTCAGAACTGAAGGCAACTGTCCGCGATGACCTGGCAAAATTCCTCTTTGACCAAACCAAACGTCGCCCAGCTATTTTGCCGGTGATTATGGAAGTAAAATAAGAGAAAATAAGTGATGAGAGCCAGTCCAAACTGGCTCTTTAGAATAGGAGAAAGCAAATGGCTATTATGAAAATTGAATATCATTCGGAGGCCTTGGATATGTCACGGCAGGTTAATGTCATTTATCCAGACCGCAATCGTATACCTAATCCTGATGATAAGGATATCCCAGTCCTCTACCTCTTGCATGGGATGGGTGGCAATCAGGATTCCTGGCTCAATCGCTCGACCATAGAACGATTGGTACGCTATACCAATCTCATCGTTGTCATGGTTAATACGGACAAGGGCTGGTACACTAATACGACCTACGGCATGAATTATTACGATGCCATTGCCATTGAACTGCCGCAGGTTCTCAAGCGGTTCTTTCCAAATATGTCCGACAAGCGGGAGAAAAACTTCATTGCTGGTCTGTCCATGGGCGGATATGGTTCCTTCAAGATTGCCCTGTCTACCAACCGTTTTTCATACGCGGCCTCGCTTTCTGGTGCCCTGGCCTTTGATTTTGACAATGAAGGGACGGCTGATTTGGGAAATCTAGCCTACTGGACGGGTGTGTTCGGAGACATTCATAATGCTAAGAATCCAAATAATTTGACAGAGATTGCCAAGCAGTCAGATAAGAAAACCAAGTTTTACGCTTGGTGTGGAGAGGAAGATTTTCTTTTTGCAGGTCATGAGAAGGCTATTGCTGATTTGAAAAAGATGGGCTTGGACATCGAGGCTAGTAAGGGACCTGGTAAGCACGAGTGGCACTATTGGAACCAGCAAATCGAGTACGTCCTCCAATGGCTGCCGATTGACTTTGAGTTGGAGGAAAGACTATCCTAAGCTGCTTTAAGGTAAATTTTAGCTTTATTTGCTATACTGTTGACCATCTCCAGAAAGAGGTATAGTCTATGAAATTAATAAAAAGTGTCCTTGGATTTTTCCTAAGAATTCTTACTTGGTTGGTCAGTTTGATTTGGAATTTTATCTGGTCGACTGTTTTAATCACAGCTCTGGCCCTGGCTTTGCTCTTTGTTTTTCAGAGGGAAAATGCCTACCAAACCTTGGATAGGGTTCTGCAGGAGGCGGAGCTGATTGTCAAAGGACAGTCTCCAGTCAAGCTACAAGAGGGTGTCGATACTATCAAGCATCTGGCTACGGATACTGTCAACACAGGCGACCATGGACGGTGGGAAAGCAATCGTGCTACGGTATATATTGAGAGCCAGGAGCCAATTTTACGCCAGGCCTACGTGCAGGCCATTGCCAATTGGAACCAGACAGGTGCCTTTACGTTTGAGTTGGTCGATAGCCCGGAGGCAGCAGATATTATTGCGACAGATGTCAATGATAGTACTACCCAGGCTGCTGGGGAGGCCAATTCGACGACCAATCTTCTGACCAATTTTTATACCAGTGTGACGGTGAGACTCAATCGTTACTATCTTTTAAATCCCCAATATGGTTATGAATTTGACCGAATCCTGCACACAGCTGAGCATGAGCTGGGGCATGCCCTTGGCTTAGGCCATGAAGATGGCAGAGCTTCTGTCATGGAGTCTGCAGGGTCCTATACAGGCATTCAGCAGGAAGATGTGGATGCGGTCATTCAGCTTTATGCAAACAACTAGAAAGGATTTATTTTGATTAAGTTCATTAAGCGTTATCCCGAACAAGCTTTTCTCTTGCTTTACAATGCTGGTATCTTTGTCTGGCTGCAGTCAACCAGCTCAGCCATTGTCCGCCAGCTTGGTCTGACCACCGACTGGCTAGAGAAAATTCCAGCTCCCTTGCGAGCAATGGCAGGCTCAAGCCTGACTGGTATGGATAATCTACTCAATTCATCGGCCTGGGGCTGGTTGTTTGTGTCCATGATTTTGATGCTTATCGTTCGCTTTGTCAAAGGCTTGATAAAATTCCTAATTTTGCTTATCATTATCGGAGGCGGGCTATACCTTGTCTGGCAACATTGGGAACTCTTGCAAGGCTTTGTGAATTGATGAAATCCAATCCAGTCCAGAGCTGGATTTTTTGCTACTATAGTTGTAAAAATAATGTTACTATTAATTAAGTTGGGAAATGTTTTGGAGAAATAATGGCAAAGCTAACTGTAATTATGCCAGTCTATAATAGGGAGACTATTGTTAAGGAAGCAATAGATAGTATCCTCTGTCAAAGCTACCAAGATTTTAAGTTCCTTATTGTTGATGATGGCAGTGAGGATAAGACTGCAGACATCATAAAGTCTTATCGGGGCCTAGGATATATTTGATAAAAATCTAGGTATTTCTACTAGTATAAATCTAGCTTTGAGTGAGATTAAAACTGAATTTATTGCTCGTATGGATTCGGATAATATCGCTCACCCAGATTGTTTTGTAATTCAGATTGATTATTTGGAAAACACAGGGATTGTATGAATAGCTCCCTGTCAAGTGGACAATGAAATAATAAAAGATTAGGCGACGGCCTTGTTCCTCATTTCAAGAGGGGCAAGGCCGTTGTTGCGCTCTTGAAAACGTTGATGATTGTAAAATAGATGTTGGCATCAATATCTAAAACTAGCTCCTCAAAAGTCTTATATTTCTTCAAATCATAGCACTCCGTCTTAAAGTGCCCAAAGAAACTCTCAATTGGTGCATTGTCAATACACCTTACCAACACGAGACATATAGCGGGTCATCTGATACTGGGTCGTTAGGCGGTAATAATCTTTCGAAGTATACTGCGAACCTCGGTCGCTGTGAATCAATGGTGTCGCATCAGGATTAGCTTTTCGTGCTTTACGAAGCGTCTCTAACACCAATTCGTTATCATTAAATTGACCAACTACATAGGCGACAATTGAGCCGTCGTATAGATCCTTAATAGCACTCAAATAGGCTTTACAGCTGAAACCGTACTTCAAGAAAGTCACATCTGTAGACCATTTCTGATTTGGAGCAGTAGCTGTAAAATTACGATTGAGAATGTTGTCCTCTACATTGACAAAGCTAGTCTTGGTACAATACCCCTTGGCTCTTCTGATAATGGAACGTAGACCTAGAATGTGCATCAAGTGTCGAATCCGTTTCTTGTTGTAGCTTGTTCCAAGCTTGCGATTGACAAATCGAGTCATACGACGATAACAAAGAATACCATTATGCTGGCTATGAAGTTCCTTGATGACATTCATCAAGCCTAAATTTTCCTGTTCAGAAGTTGTTTGGAGCTTGTCTATATTTAAGTGTATATGAAACAGTTCCGCTAAGTTTTTTATCTTCTATACAAAATCAGTTGAAACAAGTTTATAGTCAGAGGAGTCGATTTAATCAGTTTAAGGTTGATTGGAGTTATTTACTACGGTTAGTCCGTTCTATTACTGGTGAAGATTCACTGTCGCTAGAATAATGTTTCTTAAGACTTATTTCTAGACATTAGTTCATAGAAGTATGGTGAACTTCCCTTTTATTGGAACTCCTCTACTTTTTCGGTGGGGGAATTTTTGAGTGTTTTATGGTAAAATATTGAGTATGATTATATTGAACGGAAACAAGATTGAACGCTCATTTGCGGGCGAGGTTTTATTTAACAATATCAACATTCAAGTCGATGAGCGGGATCGGATTGCCCTTGTTGGAAAAAATGGGGCAGGCAAGTCTACTCTGCTCAAAATCCTTGTCGGAGAAGAAGCAGCGACAAGCGGAGAGATTTCAACCAAGCGTGATTTGTCCCTTTCTTATCTGGCACAGGACAGTCGTTTTGAGTCGGCAAATACTATTTACGATGAAATGCTCCATGTCTTTGACGACCTGCGGATGACGGAGAAACGCTTGCGGTCTATGGAAGAGCAAATGGGGAGTCTGTCTGGTAATGAACTCGACCAGCTCATGAAGACCTATGATAGTCTGTCGGAAGAATTTCGTCTGGCAGGTGGCTTTAACTATGAGGCGGATATCCGTGCTATTTTGAACGGTTTCAAGTTTGACCAGACCATGTGGGACATGAAAATCTCCGAACTCTCTGGGGGGCAGAATACTCGTCTTGCACTGGCAAAAATGTTGCTTGAAAGCCCAGAACTCTTGGTGCTGGACGAGCCAACCAACCACCTGGACATTGAAACCATTGCTTGGCTGGAAAACTACCTAGTGCATTACAAGGGAGCTTTGATTATTGTCAGCCATGACCGCTATTTCTTGGACAAGGTGGCGACACTGACACTGGATTTGACCAAGCATTCCTTGGATCGTTATGTGGGCAATTATTCTCAGTTTGTCGAGCTCAAAGAGCAGAAGTTACAGACGGAGTTGCAGAACTATGAAAAGCAGCAGAAGGAAATTGCCAAGTTAGAAGACTTTGTCCAGAAAAATATTGTCCGTGCTTCGACCACCAAGCGCGCTCAGGCTAGACGCAAGCAGTTGGAAAAGATGGATCGATTGGACAAGCCAACAACTGGTCAGAAGTCTGCCAACATGACCTTCCAGTCGGACAAGACTTCTGGCAATATCGTCTTGACAGTGGAAAATGCTGCGGTTGGCTACGATGGAGATATCCTGTCTCAGCCCATTTCCATTGACCAACGCAAGCTGGATGCCATTGCCATTGTTGGTCCGAATGGAATCGGAAAAACAACCCTGCTCAAATCCATCATCGGAGCTCTGCCATTTATCAAAGGGGAAGCCAAACTAGGTGCCAATGTGGAAGTAGGCTATTACGACCAGACCCAGTCGGCTCTGACACCATCCAACACCGTCTTGGAGGAGCTCTGGTCAGCCTTTCCGACCACACCTGAAGTGGAAATCCGCAACCGCCTAGGAGCCTTTCTCTTCTCAGGAGATGACGTCAAAAAGTCCGTTTCCATGCTATCGGGTGGGGAAAAAGCCCGCCTGCTCCTTGCTAAGCTATCCATGGAAAACAACAACTTCCTCATCCTAGACGAGCCGACCAACCACCTGGACATCGACAGCAAGGAAGTGCTGGAAAATGCTCTCATCAACTTTGATGGCACCCTGCTCTTTGTCAGCCACGACCGCTATTTCATCAACCGCGTCGCCACCAAGGTCCTAGAAATCTCGGAAACTGGCTCCACGCTCTACTTGGGCGACTATGACTATTATTTGGAGAAAAGGGCAGAGCGGGAAGAAGAAGCCCAGCCCGACCAGCTAGAAAGTACTAGCCAATCAGCCGGAGCCATGGACTACCAAGCCCAAAAGGAAAACCAAAAAGAGCAACGCAAACTAGCCCGCCGCATCGAGCAAATCGAGGCAGAAATCGATACCATTGAAAACCGCTTGAGTGAGCTCAATCAAGCCATGCTAGAAACTAATGACATCGGTCAGCTGACCGATTATCAGAAAGAAATCGATCAATTGACTGCCCAACAAGAAAACCTTATGGAAGAATGGGAAGAATTATCTGAGCAATTAGGCTAGGTTGACAGCAAGTTGACAAGAGGCTCAAACCCTTGATAGAACAGGATTGCAAGCCAGTCTTTCGGAGTTAGCAAGACCACCTTTTGCTAAAAAAGTCCAGAGCAAGCCAGTCTTTCTTGGCAATCATTGACCGATAGGCTAAGATAAGTTTAGGACCTGCTAGACAGGATCCCGAGAGGAGAAAAAATGAACTTTGGACAGCAAATCAAAGACTTACGTAAAAAGGAAGGCCTGACCCAGGAGCAGTTTGCCCTCAAGCTCAATGTGACCAGGCAGCCTGTTTCCAACTGGGAAAATGACAAAAACCTGCCCGACTTGGAACTCTTGATTCTCATGTCCTCTGTCTTTTCAATCTCCTTAAATCAACTTATCTTAGGAGGAACTGACATGAACAACATGACAGAAAAACTAGTCAAGGACGGTCGCGAAGGTCGCCGTACCCAGATGCACCTGACCATTACCATTATCGGAAGCTTTCTCATGGTTTTAGGTTTTGTTTGCTTTCTCATCAAGGCCAATTCAGTCGAGTATGTCGATGCTAACGGTATCCTACATGAAAACTTCTACCTGCTCCCAGTCGGCTATTTGCTAGTTTTTACAGGAGTCATTACCACGCTCCTATCAGGACTAGCCCTGCATCGCTTTAGAAAAGAACATAAATAAGATGACCAAACACCAACGTTTTGCCAATAGCGACCAATTTTTCGCCTGTCCACATTGTGGGCAGGGTCTTGGTCTTGACCTCAACAGCCTCCGCTGTCCCAACCGCCACACCTTCGACATTGCCAAGCAGGGCTACGTCAATCTGGCACCCCAGGTCAAGCAGTCTACTAACTACCACAAGTCTAGCTTTGAAAACCGCCAGGCCTTTTTAGAGGCGGGCTATTACGACCATCTCTATGAGGCTTTGGAGGGGAAAATAGCAGAGCTAGGCTTGCGGTCTGTCTTGGATATCGGTTGCGGGGAGGGCTTTTATTCTCGCAAGTTAGCCGAGAAAATGGACTTGGACATTGTTGCTTTTGATATTTCCAAGGATTCTATTCTCCTAGCAGCCAAATCTGACAGGACCAAGTCGGTCAAATGGTTTGTCGGTGACTTGACCAAGTTGCCCATTCAAGACAGAACTATTGACGGTATCTTGGACATCTTTTCCCCAGCTAATTATCAGGAGTTTGCCAGAGTGCTGAAAGCTGGTGGGGCTATTCTCAAACTGGTCCCAGGTCCCAATCACCTCAAGGAGCTCCGCCATTTAGCCAAAGACCAACTCCGCAAGGAATCCTATGATAACCAGGATATCGTGGATCATTTCAAGTCTTACCTGGGGCAGGTGGAGCAAGTACTGGTCAGTCGGACCTTGCCGATTAGCCTAGAACATGCCCAAGTCTTGGCAGACATGACGCCCCTCTTTTTCCAAGTGGACCAGTCCAAGTTGGACTTGAGCCAGCTGACCGAGATTACGATTGAGGGACTGCTCTTGATTGGAACTATATAAAAAATAAAGAGTGTGTTGATAGTGCATTATCTTAAAATTTTGTATAATAGGAATTGAAGTTAAATTAGATGCTAAAAATTTGTAATTAAGAAGGAGGGATTCGTCATGTTGGTATTCAAAATGCGTAATGTAGATAAAACATCTACTGTTTTGAAACAGACTAAAAACAGTGATTACGTAGATAAATAAATACGTTAGATTAATTCCTACCAGTGACTAATCTTATGACTTTTTAAACAGATAACTAAAATTACAAACAAATCGTTTAACTTCTGTATTTATTTATAGATGTAATCACTTCAGGAGTGATTACATGAACAAAAATATAAAATATTCTCAAAACTTTTTAACGAGTGAAAAAGTACTCAACCAAATAATAAAACAATTGAATTTAAAAGAAACCGATACCGTTTACGAAATTGGAACAG
>NZ_JBRKNW010000025.1:0-27601 GCF_053010325.1 Streptococcus sp. P25B114
TAAAACTAAGAGTCTCACCTGTTTTGAAGCTGTCATAGACAAAGAATCCTGTTGAATCCAAAATTCTTGAGTAGCCACCCAGCATGGCATCGCCAGTTGAAATGATTTGATTAGGATTTCGGGTAATAGCCCCATGTTGTGCTTGGGGTTCACCATTATTGAGATTGAGGGCTTGAGCAAGGGCTTCAGAAATATAACCTTCTTCACCTTTTGAAATCTCGGCCAAGTCACGTTGATAGCGTTCCATTTCTTTGGCATTGTAGGCATCGATCGCTTCATTCTCTTTTCTGGCTGCGGCTTCTTTTTCCTGATTGCGTTTTGTAATGGCTTCAATCTCAGCTGCTCGATCTGAAACTAATTGTTGTTTCTCCTGATTAGCCTGTTCAACTGCGGCTTGGCCTGCACGGTTTTCAGCATCTACAGCTGCTTGACCTGCCTGATTACGCCTTTCAATGGCTTCGTTATCTGCCTTTGCCTTAGCTAGTCCAGCTTCATTTTCTTTTTGAATGGCTTGGTTTTTCGCAACAATATCATCTGCCTTGGTTTTCTTTGTTAGATAATCCGCTACAGCTTGTTCGTTAGTTGATTGAATAGTTTCAACAGCCTTGCCATAGTTTGTATAGTCCAGTACAGATGTTCCGTTTCCTGATGCAACTACTTGTTCATTTACTGTCACATCAACATCTGCATACCGAGTTTTTAGGTCATTGACTTTAGTATCAACCCAAGTATTTGTCTCTTTACCAGTTTGGTTGGCCCCTTCGTAGGCCTGTGACAGCTCCTTATTTTCCTGTTCGATGCGAGCTTTTTCATCCACATAAGCTGCTTTGTCAGCTTTGTAGGTTTCAGTAACTTCATTGATAGCCACAACTTGGTTTTGGGCATCTGCTTCAGCTTTTGAAATTTGTTGGTTGGTTTCAGTCGCAGAAGTTGTATTTCCTAAGTCCATTGGGCTATCTTCAACCGTAGAAACACCTTCAGCCTCAGCTTCTTCAACTGCTTGTGTTACCGTATCATGTGGTACGGTGACAGCGATTGCACCATTAGATTGTCCAGTTGACCCTAAACTTTCAGTTTGTTCAGATACAGGGTTTGGTTGTGCTTCTGGTAAATTCGTGGCTGGATTTTCCGTTCGTTGAATGGTGGTGTCAACTGATGATGTGACTTCGTCTGCATGTGCAACCGTGCCTCCCCAAGCAACAACGGCAGTCACCATAGTTCCAAGGGCAACCGAACATAGCGTTCGATATTTTTTACTCTTGCGAAAGACGTGTTTCTCGCCTTTTTCCTGATTGACAAGAAAGTGATGATTACATGTTTTGGTCATAAAGTGTCCTTCTTTTCTTTTATTCTCTAGCAACAAACTGTCACTCTTTCCTCATCATAAAAAAGAAAGCTTGATTTTGTTATCACATTAAGTTCAGGGAAAAGAAAAAGCCACCCACAAAAAGTGGATGACCTGATTATCAGCATATCAATTTTTACATTAAGACGGCCAATTAACCTTTCTAACTTTAGCAGTCTTAAAGCGTTTCTTGTCAACAAGTTTCAGCTCTATTTCTCTACAATTTGTAATTAAGGTGTCGTTGATTTTAAGACTTCTTGGAAAGTATTGATTTCCTTGTTCATGTGATAATTCAACGGTATAACTAATACCATTACTTAATTTGAAGACCACAAAATAAATATTATCTCTTCTAAATCGTTTACCAACTTTTCTATTCAAAATACCATCCGTTGTATAAAATTTACATTCCATCACATGTAACATTTGATAAAGTAGTAATGTGCCAACGATTTTGAATTTATTTTCGTTAAACCATCCATTATCAGCCTTATTTAGACGCTGCAATGTCCAATCATCCTTTAATCCTTCAAAAATACTCCCTGCATTATTAGTTGGTAAATTGACATGATGATCTCTTGATAATCCTAATAGATGGGGAATAGAGGAATTTGGGACGGAGAGAACAATTTCAGGATAGTTCTCCATATTTGTCTGATAAACGTATTTGTACTGAGAAACATATTTCTCAATAGTATTGGCCAAACAAGACATATCGACATTGAGAATATCAATCTCTCCATCAAAGGTCTCGAGCCATTCCAAAGTATATGTCATTTTATTTTTCTCCTAAAAAAGAGAAGGAAGCAGGTGCTTCCTTCTCTTCCACGTATTGAGTTTCACCTCACGCTAGATATGCCCTATCTATTCCTCAAGGGTAGGCAGTCCTGCTATTCTTTTTCTCAACAAACAGTTTGAACTGAGTGCGGAGCCCACAGGCGGGTGCAGACCATATCCACTAGCCCACAAGTAATTTATAATCTTTATTTACCCTTATTATACGGGATAATTCCTTATTTGTCAACACCTATGTTCACGCTTAAAGTTTAGATGAGATGACCACTTTGTCCCAAATATCATACAACATTTAGGACAAGAAGACAAGTATTCTAATATTTTTATTTCGTCGTATAAGCAAAACTCAAGCTACTATCCACTCCAGATAATTTACGGAAGGTGTAGTTGGGATTGCCATTGTAATTGGTTTCGGAGATAAGGAATGAGCCATCTGGGTAGACTTTTTATAGCGATAGGTAAAACTTTGATACTATCTCCATCTTTTCCCCCGCTTCACACCGTGCGTGCGACTTTCACCGCACACGGCGTTCCATCAATAGTGTATTATCACGATTTTGCTTTATCGTGCTATATTAATATGATTAACATGATTATTCTAAGTTCAAATTTTCTTTCAATAATGGTGGATTTCCTACAAGTTCACGAAACTGATTTAATTTGGTCAGTCCTGTATTACTCAAATTCAAAAGCTGAAAGAGATTTTTGATAGCCTTCTCATTTGTTGCGTGAATAAGGCGATGACTATCTCGTCCAACAATGATAAGGTTCCTATAAGAGTCATCCTTTGTTTCTGACCAAGGTCTCTTATGGTGACAATGAATATCATCCATATCCAATTCCTGACCGGTTACAGCACATTTCCCTTTTTGAGCTACAAATAAAGAAATTCGATTATCGTTATATTCAACTGTTGCACGCTTATTTATAATTGGATGTTCTCTCAGCCATTTTAATTTCCATGTTTCAACAGATTCCTGTTGTTTATGAATCAATTTTCTCCCCTCAGGAGTATACCTATTCAGATTCTTATTTCTTCCTTTTAATGTCCTCGTCTTGACATAGCTAATTGGAAGAATTGGATAACCCATTAAGTACCGAATATTTTGAGATTGAAGGTAAGGGAGAACCCCTTTATCTTTTCCCTTGTATTCTCCTATTTTTGTCAGACCTTTCGCCTGCAATCGATTTTTAAAAGAGAGGTAAAGCTGATAATGAATTTCTTCTAAATCCTTACTCACATGTGTTGCCATACTATAGTAGTTATGAATACCGATAACCATACTATTATACTTCTGTATTTCACGAATAATTGTTTCTTTAACACCTTTAATTTGTATCAATTTCATCTGTTGTTTCAGTTGATGTTTAATACGTTTCTTGGCTTTCGGTGCAATATGAGAAAAACAGACAAAACGATTATTCTTAGAAACCAGCTTTAAAGTAATCCCAAGGAATTCGCTGCTTTTCTTTCTCAGATTGGTAATTTGAGATTTTTCCTCCGAAACAGGAAGGTTAAGTCGCTCTTTTAACCACAATTTTACAGCCTTAAACGTTCGCTCTGCCTCATTCCTATTTCGACAAAAGATTTTAAAATCATCCGCATATCGAACAATATACATCTCTTTTAGTGTCGTTGAAGCTCGCAGCTTTCTATAAACATGTGACTTGTGTCTTGTTCCCTTGGAATTATATTGAGGAACTAATTCCTTACAATCTCTTTCTTCCCATTGTCGTCCTATCCACCAATCAAATTCATTAAGATTGATATTGGCAAGTAGCGGAGATAGGATACCTCCTTGTGGTGTGCCCTTAGTTGGATGGCTCACTTTTCCATTCGGAAGAACAATTGGTGCTTTTAACATTTTTCGAATAATCACTAGAAGTTGTTTATCCCTGATGCCTAAGGTCCAGATTTGACGCATTAACTTAGTATGATTCACTTCATCAAAAAAGCCTTTAATATCAACGTCAACGACATAAGTCATATGACTTTTATTCATACGATACATACAGTCCATAATAGCGTTATCAGCTGACCGTAGAGGTCTAAATCCATAACTATGTTTGTAAAATTTAGCTTCACATATTGGTTCTAACACTTGTAAAATACACTGTTGAGCAATCCTATCCCACATTGAGGGAATGCCTAGTGGTCTTTTCTTTCC
The DNA here is from genome assembly GCF_053010325.1 of Streptococcus sp. P25B114. Classification (NCBI taxonomy): domain Bacteria; kingdom Bacillati; phylum Bacillota; class Bacilli; order Lactobacillales; family Streptococcaceae; genus Streptococcus; species Streptococcus sp. P25B114. The sequence goes on from NZ_JBRKNW010000025.1 coordinate 4,309, forward strand.
ATTTGGTTTAGGAATCTCTACTCTTCTGACCTTTCTGGGTCTATAATGTTGAAATCTTCTTTGAACTTTAGAGATAAAGTCTTCTTGGGTCAAATTTTCTAAGTCTTTAATGGTAACACCATCTACACCCTCGGTTTGACTACCACCATTCCGCTTTATGGTACGATAAGCGAGTAGTATATTTTCGGGAGATGTGATAATGTTCATCAAATTCTTAAAGTTGAATCCATTTTGACTTTTGGAATATAAATCGTCAAATATTTCGGTCATGCCATAGTATTCTGCATACCTTAGTTTTTGACGTTTTAATAGTTTGTCATCATTTTTGGGTTTCGTCATGGTCTATCACTCCTCTCTTTGGATTCGTGACCTTTTATGTCTTACAAGAATCCATGAAATGATAAAGTTCATAACAATACACTATTGACTAGTGGCTGTTCCTCCAGTATCATTACAACACTTTCAAAGGTCGTGCCACCACTCTCACTAGAGATTAAGGAAAGTTATGATTTCCTTTCCATTGCTTCGCTGGTTGTGCAACCTCCACATCTCTAGCTTTCGACGTTCCCTTATCTTTATCAATACTAAACTTAGGTGCCTAGCTATACCCCTTCAACTTTGATATGCCTGTAACATAACAAGGAATTTCATATCGTCGATTCTTACTCTTCCTCAAGTCGAAACAACTTACGTTGCTATACGCATTTCTACGTACTCGCCTTCGGAGCGTACATTCGCTGGTTCGTCAGTGCTCATGCACATTCTCACCCTATTTAGTTTTTAATGACTCCCGACCTATCAGATACATATCCCACCTCTGGAACACTTTCGATTCTTAAGTCCTTAAGAATGACGGTATCTTTCAGCCGACTTCACCGAGCTTCATACCTTTACCTTTGCATCAGATAAACGCATGTCGGAGTATTAGAGAAATCGTTTCAGGGCGTTACCCCTTCATTCCAATTTTCAAGATAAGAGTTCTCCATTCTCTTCAAATTTAACCTGATTATCAGGTTGATTTTTCAAGAACGTGTCTAACCTTTTCAGTTAGAAACGTCTCGCACCGACGAAAGCCACATGTCCGTACTCTGCTGGTGTGCCATGTCCTCCTCCCGCAAAGGAAAGGATAGCTCCTTCTTGTGGACTTGTCCCTATCTCCCCACCGAGACTTGCGGCTGTTCGTACCCAATCTTGGCCATTGCCCATTGTACTGATAATTGGAATCTTCTCACCATTTTTACCTTTGAGTTTTAGACCCAGTTGGTTGATACGGGCTGCGACTCCCCAAGTACATTGGCCGTAAGCGTAACCCATCCCGTCACCACCTCCTGGAATAGAGTTTTCAAAAAGGTCTCCTCGTACAGCTTCAAGTGCTTTTGGATCACTTTGTGCTGTCCCACCGTTGGGTTGACTAAAGCCTTTTTCAATTTGGTAATACCACTCACTTGCTCTTGTCTGACGTTCAAGTAGCTTATCACCACTATTTCCTTCCCAGTAAATGAGAAAGAGTTGGGCAAGACTAGCTGGACTACCTGTATTTTTGAAGAAGTCCTTTAACCAGTTGGTGTAATAAGGACTATCCCCATGCAACATGAAATCCAGTTGTAACCCTAAGTCATACCACTTTTGATGTTTTCCTTTGGCATATTCCAACAATAAAGTATGCCTGCGTGACCCATCCGCGGTATCTGTCCATTGGCCTAAGCCTAAACCACGTTTGAGAATATTTGGGTAACGTCCATTGTATATAGTTGGACCATTAAGTGAGAGCCAGCCCTCATCATCCCACGAACTATCAGTCGCACCAACTGGCGGAGATAAATAGTCGCCTTCAGCTCGTTTTGGATTAATGGAAGATTCTACCGACCAATTTCCTAAAATGGCCGCAATAGCTTGATTTGTCGCACCTTTGCTTTTGAGATAGTCATAAATAGCCTTTGCTCTCTCGAACTCATCACCGCCAAACTGACCGATAGTTGGAAGAATGGTGGTTTGAACCTGAATCACTTTTGGAAAGTAGAAAGCTGGATTGACATAGACCAACTTATCCGTGTCATCATCAATCTTTTGATAGGTAACTTTTAGACCCGTTCCGTCTTTGGTCTGACCAATAATATCTCCTGCCAAGACTTTTTGATGTTCACTCACTCGGCCTGAATGAATGCCAAACAAGGTTAGTTTAGTCTTATTCACTCCCTTACCAGATGTCAAAACAACGTTCTCTCCATCAAGAGATACCTTGCCATCCATCGGAGACACAATGACTTGACCTTCTTTTGCTTCTAAGATGATATGGTGATGAAGCGTTGGTTTCTCATCAATGACCTCATAACCATATCGGTAGGACATGCTTAAGCTATCCTCGTCAGTCTGTCCCTGAAAGGGATTGTCCAATTCTTGAAGGGCTAGATAGTTGCCTCCTTCTGTCAACTCCTTTAACTCTTCCTGGTCCTCATCAGACAGCTTGTAAGCAGGTTCTTTATATAAGTCAGACATGGATTTAATAGAATCTCCACCATTTAAATCTGTCCAGACTTGACTGAGAAACGCTTTGTAGGTCACACCACCTGCTTCCATGAAATCGTCAAGCTTGTAGTCTTGGTATTGATGATTCATGTAAACCATGACCTCATCAATCTTAGTGTAAAAGGTAATCCCTTTTTCGTTAGTTCTTGTATGCTCCGCATCTTCCCACGTCATGTGGGTATAGGCCTTGGTCAATTCCATCTCATCTTGTTGAATGACGCTGCTTCCTGAGACACTCATGAAAAAGCTCATCATCAAAAGGAGTATCAAGAGAAGGCCTGAGACAATCCAAGTCAAAGGATTTCCCGCAATTACAGAAAAGAAGGTCAGGCTTCCCTTAATGGCTTGAACAATCCCCTTAACTCCTGCTAGACTGTGCTTTCTGGCATGCTTTAAAAAGGTTTGGTAGCGTCTTCTTGGTTTAAGAGGTTTCTGGCGTATGAATCCTTTTCCCTTTTTGAAGTTCTGGAATCGTTCCTTTCCATGAGAAAATTTTGTTTTGGTAAACCTCACACCTGTCTGTCCACTTTTTACTACCACCTTACCTGCTTGAAAGGTAAACCTTCCATAGCGTCTGGCTTTCAAACTAATATCCTTCATGGATCTTAGACCATCTAAATCATCCTCCTGTGCTATCAGGTCAAGGGATTCAGATGCAACTAAGCCTAATCCAACTTTGACTTTGGTAGAGTTTTTCTTAGTCTTTTGGACTTTCTTGAGTTGTTTAACCTCACGCTTGGCAGAACTTACGTCTTTTTCTGCACTTAGTCGATCAAATGATTTTTCTTGGTGAAACTGAAAGCGAGACTTCGGGGAAGGATTTTCTTTTTGGAAAGTAAACTTGGGATTAACTGCCTTTTGCTTCTCACTTAGTTTCACTTCTGACAAATGTTTTCTTGCAGTCCGCAAACGCTCTTGAGCTTGAGGAAGTCGATAGTTCTTGATTTCCTTTACCTTCAACAGTCTAGGAGAAACATAGGTAATTTCCTTTAGAAACTTCTCTTCTGCTTCCTTTTGGCTACTGAGTAGATTTCCTTTTAACTCTGTTTTCTTTCCCTGAAACAGAGAATTTTTGGCTGATTTTAGAAATCTTCCTTTTTTAGGAACAGTCTGCTTTAAGGTTCTAACTTCTTTACGATAATGCATACGGGCTGATTTTAAGTTACTTCGAAAGTTTTGCCTAGCCTGTTTGACTGGCTTTTTATCCTCTTTCATCTCATGTCCTCATTTTTTCAGGGTCCGTACTCATGATGTCAAAGAGCTTGGTGTGTTGTGGAATCTTATTCTTGAATGGAACAACGGTGGAACCGGCCTTGATTAGCCCAGCCCCTTTTTCAGGATTGACCAAGTATTTCTCCAGTTCCTTGGAAAGCCCAAGCATATGCACCAACTCTTCGCGATCGCTCTTGGCCTGTTTTAAAAGAATCATGAACTCGCTATTAGCAATAATACGTCTGCCGTTGGCATCCAAAAGAAGTGTTTCTACATTCTGAGTAATACCTGTCGGTATCGCCCCATACTTACGGACACGACTCCAAAGTTTAAAGAAGAAATCAGAGGCATACTTGTCCAATAGAAGTAGCTGCATTTCATCAAAGTAAATCCAGGTCTTCTTCCCTAGCTTTTGGTTTTTTACCACCCGATTCCAAATTTGGTCAAAGATAACCATGAGGGCAATTTGTTTTAATTCATCGCCTAACTTTTTGACATTGTAAATCAGGAAATGACTGTCTGTTTTAATATTGGTCCGATGTGAAAATATGTCCAGCGACCCTTCCACATAGAGTTCCATATCCAGTGCCAAGTCCTTAGCTTCCTGTTCAGGTTGTTGAGATAAGACAAAGACCCATTCGACCAGGGACGGTGTGACAAAATGCTTATAGGTGAGTCGTGTCACACGGTCAATCAAGGACTTCTCACGACCATCCATTTTGCGGTCCAAGAGCTTTCCAATCCAAGACAAGAGAAATTCGGACTTGACCTTAACTGGATCCTCATCCATATTCTCATCTGATAGATCTAAGACATTTAAGAAGGTGGTAGAATCTGGGGCAATATCAATACTCTCCCCACCAAAGGCTTGACCGATAATGCTGTACTCGTTTTCTGGGTCAACAATAATAATTTCAGTATCGCAATCTGCTTCCTTGAGCTTAGTAGAGATGATTTCATGTTTTGTCGCCATCCCTTTGCCAGCTCCAGAGGTCCCTAAAATCAAACCTGACGGAGTATTTAACTTGCCACGGTCAATACTGATGATATTACTTGAGATTTGATTGATGCCATAAAATTTCCCACCCTTGTCCTGAATATCTACGGAAGTCCAAGGTGCATTCACGGCAATATTTGAAGTCAATAGAGACCGAGAAACACCTTCGAGATAGTTCTTCCCAAATGGCAAGAGACTATTAAAGGCAGCTTCTTGCATATAGGTCAAGTTATCGATAATCATATCATTTGACCCAGCCACTTGCTTGATAATATCAAGAGATTGTTTGAGTTGGTCTTCAGTATCCGCAAGCACTCCAATTAGAAATACGGTGTCAAACAGTTTATCTCCTGTTTGGGTCATGGTTTGAAGAAGAGCTTCAGCTTCATCGATGTTGTTCTCAAGAACATGGCCGACCTTCTCCAAATAGATTCCAGTCCGAGCCATCTTTTGTTGTTCCCCAATCTTTTGCGATTCCATCAAGGTCTTCTTGGTTCGCAGCTTGGTCATGGTTTCAGACTTGGTAGAGCCTTTAGCATGTAGGCTCATCATCACTTCCAAATCTGACTGCATGAGGTCACGAATAAATTTATCCCCTAGCTCCATACCGTAATCACGAACATAAACAATCTGTAATAATCGATCGTCCAATTCAATATGATTCTTGTGTTTAAAGGAAAGGCAGGTTGGGGCAATAAAGTGTTTGGTGGATTGACCTGACAGGGTTAAATCCTTGTAAGAGAACGGTAAATGATTTTCACCTCGCAACATATCCGCAAGGACATTCACTCGCTCCTCTCCACCAAGTAGACCAAGAGCCACATCAATCTCTGAAAAGCCACTCTTGAAATATTCCCCAATCTGTGACAGAGAACGAAAAGCTAGTTTTGGTGTTTGGTCGCTCTTGCCAAATGAAAGAAACTTGACGGCTGAAAAGTTGTTCTCACCTGCCTCTAAGTTGGCATCCATCATGCGATTCAATTCATCACGATAAGCATCAAACCCATCTTCCTGCAAGGGATAGAGAATACTCTTGCGGAATTTTTCCAAATTAACTTTTTGATTGAAAATAGTCAGTTGGAAATTGGTCTTATCATCCAGTGAATTGATTAAATCGGAATATTTCTCCACGATAGCTCCCTTATCATCTAAGCCAACTGTTTGATAATTAACATCTCCTAAAAGATAGGTTTGTGAGAAATAGCTTGGACTGACCTGCATAAGGCCATTCTGAAAAAGCCCTTGATAGGCTAACGTATTTACGGTTGATGGTCTGATCTCCTGCTTCTGTGTTTTCGTCTTTTGCTTTTTGTCATTAGAAGAGGTTTTTGGTTTCATTGAGTGTTTTGATTTTTTCACGTTGGTCTCCTTTTCTTCCAGTAAATGTGCGGTCTGGCACCGTTAGTTCATAATGAAAACGGTACTTGAGGTAGATTTCAAATGGTAAATCGTTGGGGCGATAGACCCCAAATAACATGAGTGGAATGGTAAAGCTAAAAACAAAACCATAGACAAACCAATCCCCAAATTGCCAGTAAAATAGGTTCAAGCCCAAAACCAAAATGGTTAGGGCGACGGCTGGAAATACAAAAATAACCTGTCTAGTTGTAAATCCTAGCCATGCCCTGTGTTGAACCTTTGAGATGTCCTTAAAGACACGAGTGTTCATAAATGTTCTCCAATCTAAGTAAGCTATAAAAAGAGGAGGCGAGATAATGACTCCCTTCCTCCTACATCCCCAAAATACTTCGGGCAGTTCGTTGACTGCCAACCAAGGCAATGATTAACAATATAGCCTGTACCAAGCCACCAAACATAATGGCGAGTGATTCCATCACTCCAGCTCCATTTGATACGGCAATCTTTCCAGCCGATTCAAACAAGGGGACAAGAGATACAATTAGAAAAATCAAAATACCTTGAACGGCATAGACCATGATGTTTTTAAGGTAACCAATCCCAACACTTCTCCAGTCATCACTAAGGAAGGTCGGAATGGTAACAGGGGCAAAAGGAATCATCAGATAGAGTTGGATAAAGCGAATGGTAATCAAGATATTGACAACCATGATGCTGGCCATTCGTACCAACCAAATGAGAATCGCAAAAAAGCCAATAATCATTTTTCCTACAATTCCAGATCCCTTAATGCCTGAGATGGTATCATAATTAGCACCACCATTCGTGACAAGACTTGCCACTTGTTCAATAACATAAGAGGCAATGGCAATAATGGCTTCCACAATAACCGTCGTATTGGTAATCACGACCGCGACCATGATGTAGCTGACAATCATAGGTGCCATGGCTTCAAAGGTCATTGCACCACCTGAGTTTGCGATTTTCTTGGCCATTTTTGAAAATTCGAGTACGAGAACAACCGCAAGAATAGCTACTCCCAAGGGCTGCATAATCCCCTTGGTAATGGCTGTCATGTAAGACCACACCGTCGGATTAAAGTCCGCTAGTGACTTAACCAAGTTGGCGGTTGATTCTAAATCCACTTGAAACCCTTCAAAAAGGCTATCACTAGATACTTTTTCAGAGGCTAGAAATACAAAAGGTGACGTAAAATTCATTATCATGTCATGTGCTGTCCTCCCCTAAATGGTAATCTGAGTTACAAAAGCACCAGCGGCTCCCACCATGACCCCACCAACAATTTCTAGAATGGCATTTCGGACACCTGGCCCACCATCTTTAATGTTGGTTGAAAGGTTGATAATGCCCATGACAACAAGAAAGGCTCCTACTGCAATCAAACCTTTTTGTAATAGAGACATGGCTTGGGAGAACATGGAGCTAGCGTCCACTCCGTAAACAAAGCCTGATAGTTTTTGATTCATATAATTCCTCATTTCTATTAATGTAGTGTCGTTTCTGTGCTTAAATCCCTTATTTTATGGCCTGACAAATCTACCTCTTCCTCAGCGGTTAGGGGATTGATATGATAGTGCCACCAGCGTACATCGGTTTCCTTATCCGCAAGCCATTTCCAATTCTTATGTTTAAGTGGAAAATATTTCTTGGTTCGAAAAACAGGAACTCCTGCAATGCGTACGAGGCATTCATCTCGTTTCATATTCCCGACTTCATCAGCCGTCATCAAGTCACGGGCAATTTTCTGGTGAGAGGTAGAACTTGAGCCAGTCTGCCCAAAAGAACGACTGGTACTTCTGACATCAATGGTTTGTTTGCCTAATAGACCACTCATAAATTTGAAAGTTTCCTCGTCATTTCCACCCAAATAGAGGAGGCTATCACAGTTTCCCAGAATAGTTTTCCAAGCCTCTTTTTCCTTATAAAGTCCTTGGAGTTGGGCGATATTTTGTAAGATTGGAACTAGACTCATGTTCCTAGAGCGAACTGTTGAGGTTTGTTCAGCAAAGTCTGGGATTTCTCCGACATTCGCAAACTCATCCAGATAGCTTCTAACATGAATAGGCAGTTGCCCTTTAAAGTCAACATCAGCCTGTCTGGTCAAAGTGGAGAAAACCGTAGAGAAAAATAAAGCAGATAGGAAACGAAAGGTAGTGTCATTATCTGGAATAACAAGATAGACCATGGTCTTTTGAGTGCCCCACGTTTTCAAATCCATAGTGTCTCTTTGCGTCAAATCAATCACCGATTGGATATTAAAGAGGGCAAATTTAGCTGTTGTGACCGCAATCACCGAATCCAAGGTCTTGTCCTTGTAGTTCTGAAAATCCGCCCAGTTTCTCATGGTAAAGTTCTCATGACCATATTTCTTAGCATAGTCTTCAAACAAGACTTCAAGTACACTTTTGTCCTGATTGTCTCCCTTCGATAAGAGTTTGATGAGTTTCCCAATCTCAGAAAAGGCTGGATAACGGCCACGCTTACGTCTTGCTTCCTGCTCTTGCTTGGAACTTCCTGGAGGATTGTAAAAATCTACCAAATAAGAGGCAATAGCTCTCACCAATGTCATGGAAGCCTCGTCCCAAAATGGATCACTGCGAGAACCATTTCCTTTGGTATTATTAAAATAGACCGTTAACATGCGGTTCAAATCATTCTCTGTTTCTACATAACGAAAGGGATTAAAACCGTCTGAATTGGTCATATTAACCAAGTCTAAAACCTTAACCTGATAACCGTTTTCTAAAAAGAGTTTACCTGTCTTCTCAGCCAAATGGTCTTTAGGATCAACGACAATATTGGAACAATTAAGTTGGATAAGGTTGGGTTTCACAAAGCGAAAGGTCTTACCTGCACCAGAACCCCCAATGACAATCAAGTTTTTATTTCGGTCAAACTGTGGCTTCTTCTTTTCCAACAAGGTTAGACGAACATCACGAGCCAAAATCGTGTCATTGAAAGGATTCTTACTGTAAAAGTTCCGCTTTTCCTTACTGGTTCCAAATCGTGCAGAACCGTATTCATCCCCTTCTCGATAGACCTTCTGGCCTGTCGATACATAAAGATAGACTAGCGTCATCGTTAGAACCCCAAGGATAAAGGCAAGAAGAGATTTTTGAGTAAAGGAAAATAGCCATAAAGGATTGAAAACCTGATTTAACCCCTCTCCTAAGAGGTAGGCAATACGTTCCATAGGTGGGGCATTGGTTAAACTATCATAGAGTAGGGTTAGACGATGGCAGAAATAACCAAAGGCGAGCCCCAAGAGTCCAAAGACCAATGCTTTTTGCCTGGAATACATTACAAGGTCACCTCCTTGGTTTTGACTGCCGAAGGTTCTGTTACTCTAATTTTCTCTTTGGCCAGTTCTATCTCTTGGTCCAAGGTTTTATCAAAGGTTAGACCTTCTAGCTTCTCAGGGTTAGACACCAGTTTCTTCAACAATTCATCCAAGTGATGATCGAGCAAGGTCTTATCCTTGGCATAAAAGTAGAGATAGTCTTTTTGCCAACTAATTGCGATTGGCAGTTTTTCTGACTCCATCAACTCCTTAAATTTCTCCACATCGATTGGCTTATCCAGTATGTCTTTACTAACATCTATCGCTTCAATTGCGTAAGGGCTTTGAAGGAGTTCTTCCAGTTTTTGAACCCCAATCTTATAAGCTGAATCTTGAGCCAAGGCTTGCCTAGCCGACCATTCTAAGAACTTTAAGAGGGTTCTAACTGTCAATAAACTACTTCTTTCCACGTATTGCATCGCTTGACGTTCTTGTTGTTCAGATGACATGGTGACCTCCTCTTTTTTTCGATTCCCTATCAAACATAAGGTGCTTCCATAATACGGAAGCACTCTTGATTTTGGTATCACAAGAAAGTTACGACATAAGCCAAACTATTCCAAAGTAAATGTAAGGCGATTGCCATCATACAATCAGTTTTCAATCGAACAGCAGCCAAGGTCAAGCCAAGACAGCTATACATGAGCCAACTCCCTAACTGATTGGGTCCATGGGATAGAACAAAGAGAAAACTGGTCACGCCTATTTGTACAAAAGGGAATGTCAATTTTTCCCACAGAAATTGCCTATAAACAATCTCTTCAAGGATGCTTGCATTGGCCAGAAACAATAAAAAGATAATAGGAGGAACCTGCTTTCCTACTTGTAACAAGACCGCTTGATTCCTAGTCTGAACTGAAAATAGGGAACTGATGAAAACTGCAAAAGCAACCATAGACACAAAACCAAGAAGCAACCATCTTAGACGATTGCTTAAGGTTATTTTTTTTGCTTGAAGAGTTTTATGACGGGCAATCTCTAAGCAAGTCACACTTAATAGGACCAATTGTAGCAAGACTAAGACCTTAATCGTCATATAGTCTTGCAGGTATAAACTCAGAAGAAGACCGTTAAGCTGTATGGCTAGATAAAACAACACTATCCTTATCATTGTCACCTCTTAAATAAATCTTCATAATCAATATCTAAGACTAGAACAATACGCTCAACCCATCTTGTTTGTGGCATCAGACGATTGGATTTGTAATGTCGCAGTTTCTGATAGAGGCGATTAAATTCACTTGGATAAACATATTGACCTTTGAATACTTTGCGAGCTAGTTCTGCCCAAGTGAGGTCTTTTTCTGCCAGAATGATTTCTAAATTGTCCCAAAATCGTTCATTCATCTTCACACCTACCCTGTCACCTGTTTCATCAGACTGGCCTGAAACAGTTCTTCTTTTACCTGTCTGGGAAGAAAGGTGCGCACTTCGTCTAGCCCAATAGCTGGATAGACATAATTCTGACAGACAATGAGAGGCAGACGAAGGTTTTGGTCTGGCTTTTGGAGAATAAGCTGAATCATCTCATTCAAACTTATCGAATATTGACGCTTAAAGCAAAGAAATCGTGGCGACAATAACTCAAAACAATCCATTGTTTTGGCAAAGAGTGACAGTAAGATTTCACGGTCTACATCACACGCTTTTATACAACGATAAGTCACACCATAGGTCGTCAAAATGGTTAGTAAATCTTGATTTGTATTGGCATTATTTCCTAGATATACCTCAAGCATAGGCACCTCCTTATAGGATTAGGCTATTTTCAACTGTTGGTTCAGGAGTTGAGAAATAGCGACTCATATCAATGGGCATCCGTCCTTCACCAAAGCACTTGACCGTCACTAAAGTCGTTAAAATGCCATCCTTTCCTCTAGCAGAATAATTTTCACCAAAGGCACGAAAGGCCAGGTGATTGTCTTTCGTCAGTAGTGTATCTACACCATTTTTAATATCCCTAGTTTCCATAAAATCCGAAATCCGATGAAGATTGGATTCGTAGAATAGGGGATCATTCATCTCTTTGTGGTAATCATCTTCAAAAGTCACCTCAAAGTCACAATCAAAATTGGGGAGCGACAGTATCTTTTGTAATAGCTGATTGGTTTCAGCTTGGTGAATACGTTCTTCTAATTCAGTACAATCTAGGATACTTTTCTTATGTAGTAAGTTCATGTTTTTCTTCCTCTTCCGTTCTTCTAAATTCTCTGGCAATGGCTTCAATAACTGTGACAGTCACGCTATTGCCGGCCTGTTTGTATAGTTGGCTCTTACTGGAAACATTTTCTGCTCTTTCATAAGCCCAATCAGGAAAGCCTTGCAGTCTAAAACACTCTCTTGGTGTCAGTCGTCTTATTCTTAGGCGATAAAGTTTCCCATCTAAGACAATGCCTGTGACTTCATACCACTTATCCTGTCGATATTCCAGAGCAGCAACTACCACTCCCATATTGTCTGAAGTCGTCAGGGTATTGGATATTCCCTTTCCCACTCGTCCCCTACGTTTGGTTGAGTCTGGATAAGCCAGATTGACAGAGTCTCCAAGAGTTGCCTTTGCGTACCCTCTTTTTGTGGCTTCCTTGATCTTCAGAAATGGCAGCTCCTCCCTCAGCAAAATCTTTGGCACCTTATCTCCACCCTGCATGGTGGTCAAGGTCGGTGACAAGCCAGAAATGTCAAATACTCTTCCAGTCTGGTCAAAGCTAGTCGGCAGATTTCCTGCGACAACAACTCCGTGTTTGTCTTGACTGGTCAAAGTAAACATAGGGTCTTGATTATCCTTAAATCGACGACCATGTTGCCGTTTTTCTAGTCTATCTGGTGTTAAGACTGGAATGGCGATTTTAGCACCCTCTCCTTTACCTCTTGTTAGTGTAGGAGCAAGTCCACTCGTCAGATAGACTTCACCATTCAAACCACGTTTAGATGGATTGATATTTCCTAGCCTTTCAAGATGAGCTGGGCTGTTTTCTCTTCTGAGAGGAAATAAGAATCTGGGACGGTATCTTCTAGAATGTCCGATAATAAAGACCCGCTCTCTGTTTTGCGGGACTTGGAAGTCCTTACTGTTAAGCACCTGCCATTCGACATCATACCCCAATTCATCCATCGTGGAGAGGATTGTGGCGAACGTTCGTCCCTCGTCGTGATTGAGTAGGCCTTTGACGTTTTCCAAAAATAGAAAACGTGGTTGGATTTGTTTGGCCGCTCGAGCAATCTCAAAAAAGAGAGTCCCTCTAGTATCTTCAAATCCCAATCGTCTGCCTGCGAGTGAAAATGCTTGGCAAGGAAATCCCCCGCAGATGATGTCCACTTGCCCTCTAAATTGTCTAAAGTCGTGGTCTGTGACCTCTTTAATGTCATGGTATTCTATTTCCCCTTCTGTGTTAAACATGGCTTTATAAGATGTTCTGGCGAATTTATCAATTTCACAAAAGCCCAGGCATTTATGACCCTGTGATTCCATCCCTAGCCTAAAACCGCCTATCCCAGCAAATAAATCTAAAAATTTCATTTTTCCTCTCTTTCCAACTAAAAAAGAGCCTTACACTTGTAAAACTCTTGCTTATATATGATCATCCATTTCTGGTGCACGGATTTCTTCAACAATCAAAATGACGATAGAAATCAGATAGATTCCACCTAGTATCCACCAAATCAACTTAATCACCTCCCTTTACTTCTTGTCGTCTCAGTTGCTTAGTCCACTCTGACAGCACACCATTAAATACGTATTCAGCTATTACTTCCGCTGACCGAGCAAATCGCATATGTTCCAAAGCATACTGATAACGGTCACTAAAATAAATCATGGCATAGTCACTAGCTGACTGAGATAGACCCGTCTGTCTTAACTGGTCATGAACCAAACCCCAAATATAGTCTCGATCGTACTTGGTCACGCCATCGACTTTTGAAGTAAAGTTCTCTTCTTGTTTCTCATCTACCAGCTGCCTCTCCTCCTCGTCATCAATAAGAAAATCACTCCCTTTAGTTTCACTATATTTAGTCTCACTTCTTTCAGTCTCACTAGGGGCTGAATTTAAGACCGGCCCCGTCTTTCTTTGAGACCCCCCTAGTGTTTTTTTAACACTAGCCCCGTCTGTATGTAAGACTGGGGTAGTTTCATGTTCTAATTCCCCCAAGTAAATTTTATTTGCCATTCGACCTTTTTCACTAGAGGACTGTTGGACTTCATCAATTAAGCCATAGTCACGTAAGGTTTTCTTGATAGAGAGTAATTTTGACTTTGAACAGCCTAAAAGTGCCATCAGATTTGAATTGGAATAAATCAAGTAAATAGCCCCATCCTCATCAATCCAGCCCTTACTCAAAGACAGCTCCAACCTATCTTTTAAAACCGCGTAGGCTACCTTAACCTCCAGCTTTATATCCTTATAACGTTCACTCTCAAACAAAATTTTAGGGAGTTTATAATAACGCTCTGATGTCTGATACTGATTAGCGGTAATTCGTTTCATGATTGTCCCTCCAAGACTAATATTCCAACATTTCCAAATTCATCAAATCGGATTAAACCTGGTTGTTCCATTTCATCAATTAGCTGTGTTGCTTTCACAATATCAACTCCTAAAATAGCCACAAGATGACACATCACGATTTGGCGTGATGATTGTTCCTTCTTTTTCATGAATTCCTCCTGAAAATAAAAAAACGAGAACACTTAGTAAAATGTTCTCGCTTATGCGATATTATAAATAATAAAATAAATTTTTCCTCCTTAACGACAGATTGTAGAACGCTCAAATCCTTGATTTATCAGCGTTTTAAGCACCTGTCATTATTATGACACAATCCCCACCTGGTAAGGACCAGAGCCCATCGTTTTCCTGGACCAGTAGGATTTTATCCTCTTGGAAAATAGCTGCGCGGGTATCCAGCTTGGGTGTCTGATAGCCTGTTTCATTGCAAAACAAGTCTTTCACCACTTCCAAGGGCTGTCCAGACGGTTCTACTAGCATCTCTGCCGCAATCTGTCTGATTTCCTCAAATCGTTCCATGTCATAAACATCTTTTCCATAGGCCAAGCCTGTCTGAGCCAAGGCCTGTAAACGTAAGGCCCATTCCAACCACTTATCCTGTGGCATGATCTTCCCTCCATTCTATAACAGCTTGAGCATGGATATGCCCGTCAACCACAATCTCGTGCTGACTGACCCCAGCTTCCACCACCATGCGTGAACTTACCAAGCTAGTTGCCTCTACTTCTTTGAGATACTTGAGTTGGATTTTTTTAGGGACATGGCAGAGCAGAAAATCATAGCCCAGTGCTTCATACATCCATTCCAGATACTTGCCATTATTGACATGCCCATTCATATCCAAATCAAAATAGCGAACAGGAAATTCTTGAACAGATGGATTTTCCAAGAGCTGATACTTGGGAGCCCGAGGTAATTTCTTGACCTGCTCAGACTGATAAGGAGCAATCAAGGCTTCTGGTACTGGAGCAGCCTTGCGGCTCTCAAAATCAATCAAGACAAAATAGCAGAGAATGTCCAACAAAAGATTGCCTGCTGCATCGTAGATATAGAACATCCGATGACAGAAAAACTTGTTGTAGGCAACCGCTTCTGTTTTAATGGTAATGGATTCATTATACTTGGGTAGGGCTTGAATAGTCAGTTCATAGTCTGTCACCACCCAAATCAAGCCAAATTCCTGAAAAACATAGAGATCACTGCGACCCAGTTCCTCTGACTGTCGGCCCGAAAGCCCCAGACAATAGGAAATCAAGCCAGGCAGTTTGACAGCCTGCTTCACATCACACATATCAAAGGGAATTGTGAAGTTTTCTTGGTAGGTTAGTCCCATTGTGTCCTCTTTCTAATCTTCTATAATGAAACGTTCGGCAACTGTGTCGCCAAGAAACAATCCTTTTTTGGTCATCCGAAGCCAACGGTCTTCTTCTTGCAAGAGACCTTCATTTTTCAAGTCTTTGACCACCTGACCATAGCGGTCTTCAAAGGAGATACCAAACTTTTCCTCGAATCGCTCAATGGACACGCCAGTTTTTTTCCGTAAGCCTAAAAACATCTCTTCTTCCATCTGCTCGGTCTTGCTGAGAAACTCTTCGTGCAGGCGGGAATGGCCTTTTTCGCGGATGGACTTGAGGTAATGCTGAATGGGGCCGCGGTTGCGATAGCGCATGCCGTCGATGTAGCCAGATGCTCCTGCTCCTAGACCATAGTACTCCGAGTTGTCCCAGTACATGAGGTTGTGGCGGCTTTCAAAGCCAGGCTTGGTGAAGTTGGAAATCTCATAATGCTCGAAGCCGTTTTTCTCCAACTCCTGAAGAATATAGTCGAACATATCGGA
This sequence comes from Streptococcus sp. P25B114, assembly GCF_053010325.1. Taxonomy (NCBI): domain Bacteria; kingdom Bacillati; phylum Bacillota; class Bacilli; order Lactobacillales; family Streptococcaceae; genus Streptococcus; species Streptococcus sp. P25B114. The sequence continues at coordinate 20,106 of NZ_JBRKNW010000025.1, forward strand.
CTCCACATCTTCGTTGGGCAGATGGAGGTTGCCACGGCGTTGACGGTTCATGAAGACCGTATGGTTCTCCAAAATCAAGCTGTAAAGGCTCATGTGGGGAATGTCCAGCTCCAGGGCCTTGGCGACATTGTCCACCACCTGCTCCATGGTCTGACCAGGCAGGGCATAAATCAGGTCGATGGAAATGTTGTAAAAACCCGCTTCCTTGAGGGCTGCAATGGTTTCATAAATCTGAGCTTGGTTGTGGCTACGACCGATTTTTTTCAGCATACGGTCATCAAAGGTCTGGACCCCCAGCGACACCCGATTACACTTGGACTTTTTCAGAACTGCAATCTTGTCTGCCGTCAAGTCACCTGGATTGGCCTCGATAGTGAATTCTTCCACCTGTGACAAGTCCAGCAAGTTCTCCAGATTGGTCAGGAGATAATCTAGCTGGTCTGCCGAGAGAGCCGATGGTGTTCCGCCTCCGATATAAAGTGTGCGGAGAGCTGGCAGGTCGTAAAACTTGACCTCTTCCATGAGGGCTGCCAAATACTCGTCAACTGGCTGATTCTTAATAAAGACCTTGGAAAAGTCACAGTAGTAACAAATCTGGGTACAAAATGGAATGTGGATATAGGCAGATGTCGGTCGTTTTTTCATAAGAACTATTATAGCACACTGTCTATAAAAATATTTTTTACAGCCTTTACCCCCCTCAAATAATGATATAATGAAATAAAAAGGAGGCCTTCTATGAGAAAAGAAGCTATCTATGACTGTATTAACCTGATCCTGTCATTTCTGCTCTGTCGCTGGCTCTTTATGACCTTTCTTTTTCACCAATTTTCAAACATTTTCATGACGGTTGATTTTTGGCCAGCATTTGCAGCAGTCTTACTGATGACCGGATTTTGCTTTACCCTATTTCGACTTGTCTATAAGCCCCATATTTCGCGACTGACACTTTGGTTTTTCTACGCTTGCTACGGGCTTCTGCTAGTCTTTCTTCTCTTTTTCAAAAGCATGGGCGTCAGAGGTGTCAACTGGGATCTCCTTAGCACCTTCTCTCAAGACCTATTTCTCAATCCTGCTATATTGGTCTTTAATCTCTTACTCTTTTTACCACTTGGGTTGCTTTTTTCATTTTCTTGGAAAAAACTTTCTCTCTTTGTAGGTGCCATATTGCTAGTTGAAGCCTGTCAATTCTTCTTTTCACTAGGCTTCTTTGACCTTGGCGACATCTTGCTTAACACCTCTGGCTTCGCCTTTGGAAACTTCTTGGGACAATCCGCAATGGCTCAAGCTTTCAAAAATAGAATACAGAAAAAATGACCCCGAAAGGTCATTTTTAATTTATTTTATTTACTTAGCTTCCAAATGCCAAATATCTTCGTTGTACTGTTGAATAGTACGGTCTGATGAGAAGAAGCCTGCTTTGGCAATGTTGACGATGACTTTGTCCAACCAGCTGTCACGGTCTTCATAGTCTGCCAACATTCTTTCCTTAGTTTCAATATAGTCTTCCAAGTCCAGCAAGGTCATGAAGTGGTCATTGTGCTTGAGATTGTCCTGTAAGCGCCAGAGGCGTTCATCAATACCTCCAGCATGACGAATGGTATCAGATGTAATGAAATCGATCAATGGACGGATAGCTTCACGCTCATAGAAGGCATAAGGATGATAGGTTCCATTTGCATAGTGGTCAATAACAGTTTGGCTATCTTGACCGAAGATGTAGATATTTTCATCGCCGACCAATTCATGAATTTCCACGTTGGCACCGTCATCTGTACCGATAGTCAAGGCACCGTTGAGCATGAATTTCATGTTACCAGTACCAGATGCTTCTTTAGATGCAAGAGAAATCTGCTCTGAAATATCTGCCGCTGGAATGATGAAGCTGGCTTCCGTTACGTTGTAGTTTTCAATCATGACCAACTGCAAGTGTGGTGCCACTTCTGGGTCATTTTTGATAACCTGTGACAAGACCAAAATCAAGTGGATAATATCTTGAGCCGTTGTGTAAGCTGGTGCAGCTTTTCCTCCGAAGAAGACTGTCAATGGACGAGTTGGGATATTGCCAGCCTTGATATCCAAATACTTGTGGATAACATAGAGAACATTCATCTGTTGACGCTTGTACTCGTGCATACGCTTGATTTGCACGTCAAAGATAGACTCTGGATTGACCTCCACACCTTGCGTCTTAGCAATATGACGTTGCAACTTACGCTTGTTGTGCTGCTTGGTTTTTTCTAACCAAGATTTTAATTCCTTGTCATTCTTATATTCTAAGAGTTTTTCCAACTCGCTAGCATCATGGTGGTAGCCATGTCCAAGTAGTCCATCAAGATAGCTAGCCAATCTTGGGTTAGCATGCATGAGCCAACGGCGGAAGGTGATACCGTTAGTCTTGTTGTTAAATTTCTCTGGGTAAAGCTCGTAGAAGGCTTTTAACTCAGAAGTCTTCAAAATCTCAGTATGAAGGGCTGCTACACCGTTGATAGAGTAGCCGTAGTGAATATCCATGTGGGCCATATGGACACGACCATGCTCATCGATAATATTAACCGCTGGGTCATTCTTCACTTCCTTTGCACGACGGTCCAATTCCTCGATAAATGGCACCAAGTGTGGAACTACACGATTCAAGAAATCAAGCGGCCATTTTTCAAGGGCTTCAGACAAGATGGTGTGGTTGGTATAGGCCGTCATCTTCTTGACAATTTCAATTGCCTCATCAAAGGAAATACCACGAAGTTCCAAGAGACGAATCAATTCTGGAATGACAAGGGATGGGTGGGTATCATTGATTTGAACTACAGCGTAATCCGGCAAGTCATGAAGATTTGAACCTTTAGCAACAGCCTCATCAATCAAGAGCTGGGCAGCATTGGACACCATAAAATACTGCTGGAAGATACGCAGCACCTTGCCCTCATCTGTCGAATCATCTGGATAGAGGAAGAGGGTCAGATTGCGGAAAATGTCTTCCTTGTCAAACTCGATACCGTCATAGATGATATTGTCATCTACAGAACCAAGGTCAAACAGACGCAAACGATTCTTACGCTCTGTCTTATAGCCAGGAACATCAATATCATACAACTTAGATGTCAAGGTAAAGTTGGCGAATGGCACTTGGTAAGAAATTGGGGATTCTGTCAACCAAGAACGTGGCGTAATCCACTCATTTGGCACCGCAGACTGCTGGTGGTACTCAAACAGTTGACGGAAAAGTCCAAAGTGGTAGTTAAGACCGACACCATCTCCATTGAGACCAAGACTAGCAATGGAATCAAGGAAGCAGGCAGCCAAGCGACCCAAGCCACCATTACCGAGAGATGGCTCCATCTCCACATCTTCAATGGCGATTAAGTCCTTCCCTGCCGCTGCAAGCTGGCTCTTCACCTCATCATAAACACCCAAGTTAATCAAGTTGTTAGACAAGAGTTTACCAATCAAAAACTCCGCAGAAATGTAGTAGACTTTTTTCTTTTGCTCATTGGTATATTTAGCTTCACTCTGTTGCTTTGTAAATGCAAGCAAAGCATAGTAAAGTTCATGGTCAGAACAGTCTTCAATCCGCTTAGCGTACATGGACTGGACAAAATTTTGTAAATTAATCATTCCTAATCTCCTAAATGAAACTAATATATGTAAGTGTTCATGATTATTTCGTTACTATATGTAACCGTTTTCTATTATACACTAAAAAACAAAAAAAGACAAGCTAAGTTCCATACAAATAGAACTTAGTTCGTCTTTCAAACGGTTACAGATTAACCTGATAACTTCTCTGTCTACTGATTTAGGCTGTCGGACGATTGTCCTTAAACTTAACAACCACGCGTAGTTGACGATCAGGATGTTCCGTCAAATCAATCATTTGAACGCGAGCTTCCAAAATATCCCCGTGTCCATAAAAAAGCATCCGGCTGATTAAACTGTTCTTGTATTTTGGAATGTAGCCCAATTTCTTCCCCCGATAAAGAATAAGCACCGCTTCTGAATCATAAGGATTAGTTGGTTCAGCCAGTAAATCTAGAGAAGTTCCCAATTTTAACTCTTCGACAACATCTAATCCGTCATAATAAGCAAATCCTGCCAAGTGAAAATCTTCTACATTTCGAGTTGGTTCAAAGTGTGCAAATGTCATACATTCCTCCTTATCACAAGTTACTCCTTAGTCCGGCCTATTCCGCAATCAAGGTTTCCAGACCAACCTTCATCATGTCTGTGAAGGTATTTTGGCGTTCTTCTGCCGTTGTATCCTCATCTGAATTGACCAAGCTATCAGAAATGGTCATGATAGCCAGCGTTTCCACACCAAATTTAGCTCCCAAGTAGTAAAGAGCTGCCGCTTCCATTTCAACCGCCTTGACACCGATTTGCCCCAGTTCCAAGTTACGACTGAAGAGTTTTGGAGAATAGAAACTGTCTGATGAAAGGACATTTCCCACGTGAGTGGTCAAGCCAAAGTCTTTAGCAATGTGGTAGGCCTTGTCCAAAAGGTTGAAGCTTGCAATTTGTGGCAAATCGTACTCTGGCCAGTCAATATTGATCATACGAGAGTTGGTTGCAGCTGCTTGCGCCAAGACCAATTCACGAACATGAACATCAGCACTCAGTGAGCCCGCGGTTCCAACACGGATTAATTTTTTCACACCGTATTCGTTGATGAGCTCGTGGGCGTAGATGGAAATGGATGGCATCCCCATACCAGTTCCCATGACAGAAACACGGTGGCCCTTATAAGTACCTGTGTAGCCGAACATATTGCGGACCTCGTTGAAGCACACAGCGTCTTCAAGGAAGTTTTCAGCGATAAATTTAGCACGGAGTGGATCTCCCGGAAGGAGAATTTTATCAGCAATATCGCCAGGTTTTGCAGAAATATGGATAGACATGTATTGTACCTCTTTATTATTCTATGTTCAAATTCTTACAACTCAGCCAAAATCGCTTTAATCAAGCCCTTGAAATCTTCTTTGATTTGTTCCGTCACTTCTACCACTTCTTCGTGGTTGAGTTCTGATTGGAAACCAGCTGCAAAGTTAGTGATAGCTGAAATTCCCAAGACATTCATGCCTGAGTGAGCTGCAACGATGACTTCTGGAACAGTTGACATACCAACTGCATGGGCACCCATGGTCTTGAAGGCCAAGATTTCAGCTGGTGTTTCGTAAGTAGGACCTGTCACACCGAGGTAGACACCATTGTCCAACTTGATGCCCAATTTTTCCGCAACTGCATGTGCTTTTTCTCGGTATGCTTTGGTATAGGCATTGGACATATCTGGGAAACGTGGACCAAATTCTTCCAAGTTTTCACCAATCAATGGGTTTTGACCAGTCATGTTGATGTGGTCTGTAATGGCCATAAGGGTACCTGGACCGTAGCCGATACCTCCTGCGGCATTGGTAACAATCACACCTTCACAACCAAGAGCTTTCATAACACGGACTGGGAAGGTCACCACTTCCATCGGATTTCCTTCGTAGAAATGGAAACGCCCTTGCAACGCCAAGACCTTGCGACCAGCCAAGTCACCGTAGACCAGCTTGCCTGCATGCCCAACAACTGTTGACTTGCCCCAGTTTGGAATGTCAGAATAGTCGATGACAATCGCATTTTCGACTTCTTCTGCCAATTCGCCCAAACCTGAGCCCAAAATCAAGCCAAATTCTGGCTTAATCAAGCCTTTTTCTTCTAAAAAAGCCTTTGTTTCATTGATTTTTTCTAATAGTGTCATAATTTCTCCTTTTACAAATATCTTGACCAGTCGTATTCTGGCATTTTTTCTACGATTACGTCCAGCGGTCTGCAGAGAAAAGCGGTACTTTCTCGCTCGACAATAGGTCTGTTGACAAGACTGGGGTCTGCTACCATGAGTTCCAGAATTTCTGGCTCGGATTTTCCTGCAAAATCGTCCTGTGCCAGGCGGATAAGCTGGGAAGGCTGGGCATCCATTTTAGCCAAAATCCTTTCCAAATCTGCTTTGGACAGGGGATTTTCCAGATAATTAACCCAGGTCACTTCCAGATCTTGATGAGCGAGAAGCACCCGCAATTTCTTGCACTTGCTACAATCGGGATTGTAATAAACGGTTACTTTTTCCATTAGACTAATTTATCCAAGAATGACTCACCAATCATGGCTTTGTCCACACCAAAGTTTTCAGCAATGGTCGCCGAAATATCCGCAAAATGTCCCTGTGGAATCAAGCCGTTGCCAGTAAAGGAGGGGCTGTAAGCCAAGAGCGGAATGTACTCACGAGTATGGTCCGTACCGACATAGGTCGGGTCATTCCCATGGTCAGCTGTGATGAGGAGCAGGTCATCCTCACGCATGGCAGCCATAATCTCTGGCAAGCGAGCATCAAATTCATGCAAGCAATCACGGTAGCCCTTGGCATCACGGCGGTGACCAAAGTTGGCATCAAAATCCACCAGATTGGTGAAGGAGAATCCTGTCTCAAACTCAGCCAGACCCATGGTTGTCAAGAGGGTATCGACACCGTGGTTGTTATTTTTGTTGTGGCCCATGTCGTTGGTAATGCCTGAGGCGTTGAAAATATCGCTGATTTTACCAACAGAGTAGGTCGAGATACCAGCATCTGCCAGTTTATTGAGAACAGTTGGCTCAAATGGAGAAACGGCATAGTCGTGGCGGTTGGCCGTGCGGGTAAAGTTACCAGGCTCACCAACATAAGGGCGGGCAATGATACGACCCAGAAGGGCTGGACGCTCTAAGGTGATAGAACGCGCGTACTCACAGATACGATAGAGCTCCTCAAGCGGAATAATGTCCTCATGGGCTGCAATCTGAAGAACAGGGTCTGCGGAGGTGTAAATGATGAGCTCCCCAGTTTCCATTTGACGAGGACCAAAATCATCAATCACAGCCGTTCCAGAGTAAGGTTTATTGGCCTCGCGAATGACCTTACGACCTGAAAATTCTTCGATTTTGGTCAAAATTTCCTCAGGGAAACCATTCCAGAAGGTATCGAAAGGTTCGGTAATGTTGAGGCCCATGATTTCCCAGTGACCCGTCATGGTATCCTTACCAAGTGATACTTCTTCCAATTTTGTCGCATAACCTGTCGGATTTTCCTCGGCAGGAACTGTTTTCAGAGGTGTTTCACGAGGGATATTGCCGAGGCCCAGTTTAGCCATATTTGGCACATCCAAGCCGACTGTTTTTGAAATGTGTCCCAAGGTGTCTGATGCACCGTCTGGCACGCCTGCATTGGTAAAGTTGTTGGCATCTGGCGCCGCACCGATTCCCACAGAATCCAGGACAACCAGGTGAATACGTTTAAATTTAGGCATATTGCTCTCCTTTTTTTTGTAAATAAACGTTCGTCTTTTAATTATAACATAAACATACTAAGATTAGTAGTGAGGAAATCTCCGACGGGAGAAAGTACTCACTACTTTTTCTTTATGATAAAGTAGAGGTGTCTTGTTAAGTCGTAGGGCTTTTTGACGCTAGACGTCGCAACAAAA